>DYRE01000029.1:0-11362 GCA_020718965.1 Desulfomonile tiedjei | reverse complement strand
TCCAACAAGGTAGTGCCCATGCTCTTAATCAGGAAGTTCTGTGGCCTGATAGACTCGATGAACGAGTGGATTGGCCGGGCGGTCTCCTGGACTACGCTTGGCCTCGTCATAGTCATATTTTCCGACGTGGTGATGCGGTACGTCCTCAATATAAGTTACGTCTTTATCCAGGAATTGGAATGGCACATCTTTTCATTCATTTTTCTGGTCGGCGCCGGGTATACCCTCCTGCACGACGGTCACGTCCGGGTGGACATCATTTATCAGATCATCAGTCCAAAGGCTCAGGCGTGGGTTGATTTCATAGGGGTGCTTTTTTTCCTTATCCCGGGATGTTACATCGTTATCAAAACATCGGGGGCTTTCACTCTTAGTTCCTGGGAGGTTTTAGAAGGATCCCCGGATCCAGGTGGTATTCCCTACCGGTTTATCATTAAGTCTTTTATTCCTATAGGTTTTTCCCTAATGCTTCTTCAGGGTATCTCTCTTGGCCTGAAAAGTCTTCTCGTTATCTCGGGCGCTACCGCTGGAAAAGAGAAAGAGGCATAATGGAATACTTGCCCGCATGGATGTTTTTGGCTCTCACAATTTTGCTCATGGCAGGATTCCCGGTAACCTTTACCCTCCTCGGAACATCTCTTTACTTCGGTTTGATCGGTTTTGGCTGGGGGTTTTTCGATTTGTTGCCGTTGAGAATCTGGGGGGTCATGAACAACGTGACTCTCATGGCTGTGCCCCTTTTTGTGTTCATGGGAGTAATGCTTGAACGTTCAGGCATGGCGGAAGAGCTTCTTGACACAATGGGACTCCTTTTTGGAAGACTGCGTGGAGGCCTGGCAATTTCAGTGGTGGCAGTGGGAGCATTGCTGGGCGCTTCGACTGGCATTGTCGGCGCCACAGTGGTAACCATGGGGTTGCTTTCGGTGCCCACCATGATTCGTAGAGGATACCAGAAAGAGCTTGTTTGCGGAACTGTCGCTGCATCTGGAACCCTGGGACAGATCATTCCTCCCAGCATTGTCCTGGTCTTGCTAGGCGATATTGTCGGCGTCCCTGTTGGGGATCTTTTCATGGGAGCAGTGTTGCCTGGTATTATTCTTGTCGCGCTTTACATGATTTATATTTTCTTTGTTTCGCTATTTTTCCCCCAACTTGCGCCGCCAATTCCAAAATCCGAACTGGATGAATTTTTCGATATCGGACTCGCAAAAAGGGTAATGAAAGTCCTATTACCCCCTCTGTTCCTGATACTGGCCGTTCTCGGATCAATATTCGCCGGAGTCGCTTCACCGACTGAGGCCGCTGCCGTGGGAGCGGTAGGCGCTACTTTTCTCACCATCCTTCGCGGAACTTTTAGCATGGAAGTGCTCAGAGCGGTAATGATTCAGACCATGAAGCTGACGTGCATGGTGTTTATTATTCTCTGTGGCGCAGCGGCTTTTGGACTGGTTTTTCGCGGGTTGGGCGGAGATGTCCTTGTAAGGGCCTTTCTCGGCGGTCTTGCCGCCCAGTATAGCCTGTGGGCCGTGCTGGCCATTTGCATGGGGGTGATCTTTATTGCCGGCTTTTTTCTGGATTTCATAGAGATCACTTTTATCCATGTGCCGGTTTTGGCTCCCGTCATGATTGAGTTCGGTGTGGATCCCCTATGGCTTTGTATCCTGATAGCAGTGAATCTGCAAACGTCATTTCTTACTCCGCCGTTTGGGTTTTCACTGTTTTATCTGAAGGCCGTGACTCCACCGGAAATAGCTACAGGTCACATTTACCGTGGGATCCTGCCGTTTGTTGTACTGCAGGTTATTGGGGTGTTTGTTGTGGTGGCGTTTCCCTGGCTTGCCACATGGCTCCCCAAAGTGGTTTTCTAAATATATAGCTTGGGGCGTACGATTTCGATTGGAATTCGAAAAGGAAACGTCTAACCTCGAAATGATTATTTGACCGAGAATAAGATTGGAGGCGCGTAATGAACCGAAGGGATTTTCTTGGCAAGTCCGTGGTTGCGGCAGGGGCCGCAGGAGCGGCGGCGACTACCATTGGGGCTCCAGCGGTATGGGCCCAAGGGAAAAAGTACCATTGGAAAATGGTCACAACATGGCCGCCCAACTTTCCCATCCTGCAAGTGGGAGCGGAGAGATTCGCCAAACGTGTCAAAGAGGCGACTGAAGGTCGCCTCACGATTGATGTTTTTGCCGCCGGCGAACTCGTGCCGGCGCTCGGATGTTTCGACGCCGTGTCTGCGGGCACAGTAGAAGCATTTAGCGGAGCCGCCTATTACTGGGCAGGCAAAGTACCTTCCGCTCAATGGTTTTCGGCTGTTCCTTTCGGACTCAATCCTCAAGGGATTAACACGTGGTTTTATGCGGGAGATGGACTAAAGCTTTGGGAAGAATGTTATGCGCCGTTCAACCTGGTTCCCAGGCCTCAGGGCAATACCGGCGTTCAGATGGGGGGCTGGTTCCGCAAGGAAATGAATACCATGGCGGACTGGAAGGGCCTCAAGATGCGTATTCCCGGTTTGGGCGGAAAGGTTGTGGCCAAAGCGGGCGCAACGGTAGTCCTCTTACCCGCCGGAGAAGTCTTTACCTCTCTCGAGCGAGGAGTCATTGACGCAACAGAATGGGTAGGGCCGCTTCACGATCTTCGATTGGGATTGCACAAGGCCGCCAAGTATTACTACTATCCCGGATGGCATGAGCCAGGAACCTGTCTGGAAGTGACTTTCAACAAGAAAGCCTATGACGGTTTGCCTTCCGACCTGAAAACGGTCCTTGACGCAGTGGCTGCGGAAACAAACGTGTGGAGTTTGTCGGAGTTTGAATCCAAGAATGGTTCAGCCCTTGAGGAATTGATCACTCAACACCATGTACTGTTGAAGGAATTCCCCGAAGAAATGCTCGTCCAGCTCGGCAAAGTCTCTGCAGAAGTCCTTGAAGAAGAGGCCGCCAAGGATCCTCAATCCAAAAAAGTCAACGAGGCCTTCAATAAATTCAAGGCTCAGATTGGTCCTTGGGGCACGGTTTCTGAGAAGGCGTATTATGATAGAATTTTTGGGAAGTATTCTTTGAAGGCTACCTAAAGACACTAGCCCAATATCTTAGATCCGCATATTTCTATTTCAACTGGAGGATCGGGACTAATGTTCCGGTCCTCACTCTGAATATTCAGAACATTAATGGCTTGGCAATGCTGGAGGGGGAATACTCGATGTGGCGATCAGCCTAGATGCGCTTGAATTTGGCAAATAATCCAGGATCTGATGAATCTTCAAAGACTTCTGTCGAAACATAGCGGTCCCTGCCGTCGAACCTGATGTACATGATCTCTTCTTCCTGAACTCCTTTTCTCTTATGGCGCAACTCGTGCCCAGCTAGAGACCATGTGCCCTCCTCCGCAGTTTCGCTTTCTCCAATTCTGGCTATCCTTTTAAAAGTTCCATCATTTCTATATTCCAGAACAAGCGTGAACGCGTTAGCGCCTTTACTTACAAAAGGACGGCCCTTGTAAGACGAAAGATACGGTTTTCCAGGTTCCTTGGTCTCGTATATCTCCCATTTACCAATAAGCTGGGTGGATTCTTTATCCTGAGAAGACGGTCTGTTTTCCTGTGCGTATAGAGGCGGGAGAAAAATACTTAGGACAAGGGCGCATAGCGCAAGGATTATTGTCCGCTTTATCGATACCGGGGAGTTCATCATTTTGATGGCCCAAAATTTTTAACTGATTTAGTTAAGACAGATTTAGTCCGTAGTTAATCTATCACAGACATGGGCCTCTCGCAACATGATCTTTGATTCGTCCATGGACTTGTACAGGCCGTAAATGCTATTATGATCACCATTAGTAAATGTCCATAACATTCCAGTCTTCTTTAATACAGTGCCTTTTTAGGAGCTAGAACTTGCCCTCAAAACCTCGATTATGGGAGAATGGATCGCTGCTTCTGGGGATAATTTACTTTGCCCTGGGTCTTGTCGTATTGATTATGGCCTTTTCAAGACTGAGAGATTTCTTCTTCCTGATTGTTCCGAATTTACCATTTTCTCTTCCAGGGGATCCTCTTGGATTTGCGCTCAAATCCTTACCCACTATTTTTTCTGTTTTTGTCTCCTTCATTGCTTCGGTCGCCGGTTTTTTGTTCGGACTGAAGTGGATATTCGGGGGGCTCACCAATATTTTAAAAAGGAGTGGCGCTGCTACTGAACCTGGGGAATTGGCAGATCAGGAAAAACTCTTATCGTTGCTTGCTTCCACAGACCAACAATCATTTAACACCGGCTCCAAAAGCCGATACTTAAAGAACGGCTTGTTGAGCAAATGGTTTCATCCTGGCGCCCAGGAATTTGTGTCTTATCTTTTGGTCTCCAATCTGAAATTAACAGCCGTCCTGGTAATACTTTGGCTCTTCCAAAACTTTCTAGTTTCAGGCCCATTTATTCTGAAACATTATACCGGAATCCAATTGAATTTTGTGGTCCAGTCTTTTAGGGATTTGTGGCTTCTATTTGGCTGTCTTGTGGTTGCAAATACTTTTATAGCTATTCTTTTTATTTCATTAAAGAAAAAGAGGTTCAAATTTGAGAACAGGAATTTTCTAGTCTCGGGTCGGACTGCTATGGTTTTTTTCCTATCCATATTTGAAGAACTTTGTTCGCTTTTCAATCCACACGACAAATTTTACCTCCCTGCGGGAAGGTTCGTTTGTGATGGCGCAGGAGGATCCAAAATAGCGACTCTGTTTGAGAGTTATCCTGTTCAGAAATACGGTCATCTTAATTTATTGGTTTATTTAATGTATCCGTTGTCATTTTGTCTTTCCGTTTGGGGTTTTAGCAGTTTGATCAACTTTAAACTCAATTTTTCCGACATGGAATATCAGCAGTTTTTTTATCTCCATTTTCTTGACATGATTCTTCAGATTGCTTTCCCGTGTTTTCTCATTATGAGTGGGTTTCATGTAGTGAAACTCATACGCCGGATTTTTGATATTTCAAGATTCGAGTCTCACCTTATGGTTTGCTATTGCAAATCGGCGCCCTTATCTGAATCTATCCCTGGCTCCAACAAATGGCGCCGTATTTCAGGGTCTGAAAATGATTTGATTCAATGGATAAAAAATCCTGAAAGATTTAGGGAGTTCTCTGCAAGTATTTCCTGGGCCAACATTGTGACAGAGGCTCCAGCCGTTCGTGAATCTCGATGGATTACCTCTATGGAATCCGACATAGAGCTTGAAGGGTTGATAAAACATCTTCTGGATGGTCTTGAGAAGGTGCAGTTCGATATGCGGGAAGCTTCGAATCAGGATCCGTGAGGGCTGCCATTAGGTATGTGGAAGTCTGAAATATCAAAAGGGCCACATCGATGATGTAGCCCTTGTAAAACGCCAATTATTATCGGCCTTGACTATTTGGTAATTTCAGTTAGAGGTCTAGCCAGGAATGTGAGTAGAGAGATTGACCAAGCAACAACTTGGCTGTTTTCACGTAATCAACTTCCTTTTTGTCCATTCCACTTAAGTCAATTTCTTCACCGTCTACAACCCTACCAACCAGATTGACCAGATCCATTGATTTGTCATGCGCAATATTCACGATGACATCATCAAATCCATCCATAATAGCTGATGTGATTCCCGCTTTGATAAGAATACAAAGATAGACCTGGTTTAGAATATCCCTAAGTTCGTCAGGAGATCCGTTCGAACAGTTAGATAAACCGCAGGTCGATTGGGACCCCGGCGCCAAATCAGGCAACCACTGCATAAATGTGGTGCATCCCTGAAGTTCTTTCTGTTGGGATGATACTGGAACGACGATTGGATCAAACCAGATTTTCTCTAGAGATATTGCCTGTTCAGCGGCTTGGGTCATCATGCTGTCAAGCAACACGGCCCTTTCATTTTCATCCCTGGGAATACCCTCAGGTCCCCACATCAGGCCCACCATTTCGCAGCCATATTTGTTCACCAGCGGCAATTGCAGCGCCATACGCTCTGGCGTGGCCATGATTGAATTTATCACAGCCCGGCCCTTTTTGGGTTTATAAACCTGGAGACCGGCTTCGACGGCTTCATTGTTGGTGGTGTCCAGAAAAAGGGGTAAGTCTGTGGCTTCTTGTACAGTCTTGACCAGCCACTGCATCATTTCTGAGCCACCCTTACGGGCTGGACCAAGGTTTAAATCCAAGAGATCCGCTCCTTTTTCCGTGAGCTTAGCCGCCCATTCCTGAATGGGCTTGGGATCTCTCTCTCGCATGGCGTTGCCAGTAAACTTCGACATAATGTTGATGTTTTCAGCCACCACCTTTATCATCGGATGATTACCTCCTGATTTATCTGCTGTCCCAAGGTGGAACTATGTGTCTAGATTTGTAAAAATAGCACACCCGGTGGGAATATCAAAGATGTTCTTGACTTTTAGCGCAATTATAATCCTTGACCCGTTCGGAGCAATCAACTCCGAACAGGTTGGATATGTTAAAATATCTTGAACTAATATTAAACGAAGTTTTGCCTCAAATAGGCTGGAATATGAGCGCCTTCACGTGGACCTATGGCAATTTGCCAATTAGGCAACTCCTCTTCGAGATCGCCGCTGATAATTGCCGCTGCTCCTGGTATCACCAGCTTCTTTAAATCTGTCTTCTCTTCTATTCCGCATTTCTTGACAAATGGTCCTATAACGTCTCCAACAAATTTTCCAGCGGCCCATGCGGTTAGAACGGATAGCCCATCAGTGTTGAGCACCAAAAGCCATGTAGGAACTCTGCTTGATTCTACTTCACCGGAAACAATGAAGTAAGTGAGTGAGAAATTGCTGGTTATCAGAACCGGGGATTTTTCATCCGGGTTGTTTATGGGGTAAATACCTTGTTCCGTTGTCATAGGCCGTTGAGGATCAGTGAAGATGTTAAGTCTCTGGAGAAGCAACGGAAAGAGAACTTCACCTTTGAAATCACTTAAAATTTCGATTCCCGCATATTTGGATATGAATGTTCCCGCCACTATTGTCTCATCAATCGGATTGTCGGCCATGGCGAATGGAAACACGATGGTGGGAAAACCGAGTGGCCTGTAGAGACATTCCAATGCCAGTCTTCTTATCATGACCTGATCTCGAAGTTGTTCCGCAAGATTCGGATTATCTACCGCAAGAACGAGATCTTTGTGGCCCTTAGCAGCCAGTTTGGCCGACAAAGCGCCTATTAACCCGACTTTGGGAGCCTTGACCGCTAGAGGACAGTCAAATTCTTTGGCCAAGTCCGACATACTGTCAAGGTTAGCCTCAGTGGCCGCGTAGAGCAATGGCTTATTCTTGCCCACATCGGCAAGAGTCTTTTTAAAAGAATCTAAATTTTCACTTATCAGCACCAGAGCTGCTCCCGCTTCACTTGCTTTTTTGGCAATGGCGGTAAACCTATCGGCGTCCCCTTCATCTTTTACAGCAATAAGTTCTGGTTTAAGTATCAATCCAACGCGTTCGTATCGAAGTTCTTTAAAAGCTGTGATCTTTTTGTCAACGCTATCATCTGTTTCGGACGTGGAAATGAGACACCCCAATCCAGTTGGATTGTTAAATGTCTTGTCATGGCGGAAAAGCACTGTTTCGCCGCCTACTTTAACAGCCGCGGCATCGACTCCTATTTGAACCGTTCTAATCGGAGGAGCGGACGCTGAAGCCAGTTTTTCCTTTGCCTCATCAGAAACGTATGGACACTGCGCCAGTTCCGCCTTTCCAGCAGCCAGATTCATGGCAAAAGCCAGGCAGGTGGGAACACCGCACTCTCCACAGTTTTTCTTCGGCATCATTTTAAAGATTTGAATTCCAGAAAGCGCCATCGATAAAAACCTCCCTCTCGAGGCAAAATCCCCCATCAGAATTATGAGAATTCCTATAAAGATTCATCATTAGCAGGGGGCTAATCTACATTAACCCCCTGTAATGGGAAGGGTCAAATGAAAAACACTCAACCGGAAGAAAAAATTATCCGACGATGGATTCCATGCTCAGCGCTGGATGTTCTTTCTCCTGGAGGAACCCTAGAATCTCATCTTCAGTGACTCCGACCGTCTCATCCGCGATTCGGTCAGCCATATTAGAAATTCCCAGCTTTTCACCTTGAGCGTTTATTTTATCTCTCAGCATTTCTTTCAGATTTTTGGGCAGCCAGACCATGCGCTGGATTCCGCCCTCAGCCGAAATAAATTTGTCAGAAACGATGTAGAGTTTGCTGTGTCCAACAAAGCCCGGAGTAACGTTTCCACCGCCAGCGCTACCGGCCAGCGTCGTGAATTTCATACCACATGGGGTCATTCCCTTGTAGTCACGATCAACACTCATGATCCCGTTGCAAACAGGCAGAACCGCGGCGATGGCTTCGAAGCACCCACATGAAGTCATCGGGTATTCCATAATCGAGTAGGCGCTACATTCATTGACTTTTCCACGGGAGGCTTTACTTACAAAGCCGTTGACGCCTTCCCATTGGCCCAATCGTTCGTCCAGGACCTTGCCTTTTTCAATCGGCTGATTCGGTCCGGTTGGATTTATCTCGTTGGACGCTTTGCAATCCAGCCAGTTGTAAGCTCCGCACAAACCAGCTCTCTCTGGTGTAACTACACACACGTGCGTAGGGGCAAAGCTCTGGCATAGTGTGCAGGAGTAATAAGTGCCTTCATCTTCATCTTTCATGCCCTGAACTCTTGAATCTCTTACGGCGTATGCTTCTCGAGCCTGTTTAAGTAGTTCATCACATTTTCCCTGGTCGGTAAAAATGGTAACTTTCACTTTATCAAGAACCGCCCCAAAATCCTGATGGTATTTGGCATGTAGGATGGACCCTATATGTTTAAGGGAAAAGCCTTTGTCTACAGCTCCCTTGCCAATGCGTACCCAGGCTATGTCTCTCTGTCCGATATGCATTAGTCCTTGAGCATAGTTGATCAGATGGTGAATCTGGCGTTCCAGAATCGGTTCGAAGTCTGACTGCATTTTTCTACCGGCCACTTCCACGTAAATACCAATCGGTAGACGTGTTCCTGGTTGGATGTCCTTAAGATCAGGTCCAATCAGTTCGATTTGGCCGTCTTCGATGTCATTCATGTCTCTCATGACGGTCAATTCAACACCGGTAGTCTTGCCGCCGCCCGCTTCCATGTGAATATCGTCGCCTCTGATTCTCTCACCTTCGAATGCTGGACCATAAGCCACTGGAACGGGAACTTCCGTAACGGTTACCTTCAGGCCTCTGACTTCGATGGCCTTGGCCACGATGTCTTTGTGAGCAATGTTCGAAACAACGTGCTCGTAGGAACAAACTCCAGTCGGAAGAATTTCAGGAATCGGGGTATCAGCGATTGTGGGGAAACCATAATTTATTGCGCCTGCGGCTGCGGCGTACCACTCATCACTTACATCGCCAAGGGCGAGCACAAATGCAAAAACGCGGTCCTTGTTATAAATAAGGACTTTCCTGAAATCTCCAGGCTGTATACCACCAAAGCTGAGAGCCGCTCTGGTTGCAAAACCTACGGCAAAAATAGCCGATGAGATATCGGGGCCAAAAGGCACGAGTCTCGTTGGCCATCCTACCTGGACTCCAGCTTCCTTAAGCTGCTGGCTGAATGTCGTTCCATTGTGATTGGCAGCCATAAAGACATAAAGGTTCTTTTTCTGAAGTTCCAGAGCCATATCGGCCGCGATTTCTTTTGTAGGCGCTGAACCGACTATGGCTGCAAATCCTGGAGCAGTACCGTCGACGAACTCCACGCCTCTTTTTCTGAGAATGATGTCATCAGCCGCCCCCAGCCACAATTTGTCATCAGTGGGGTCTTCCGCCGGCAGATAGAAATCAGGTTCTTCGAGATATCTTATGGCTTCGATAATTTCAAAATTGAACAGAGTAGCCATACCTGCGTCCAAAACCGGACCAAGATATGGAAGATGAGCTTTTTCTCGAACGAGTGGAGGCAGTAATTGTTCGGACCTGTCCAAAACCAGTCCCGCGTCTCCCAAATTTTTGACGGGAAACCCTAGAATACCGTAAATTACGGGTAGGTAATAGCCTGTATTGGGGAAGGCTATTTCCTGTTTTTGACCATATTTTTGCACCGCTTGCTCATAACGCTTACGGGCTTTTTCGTAGACTTTGTGGGATCCAGCTATTACATTCGCTGCAATTATCTTGGACACTGTAGATATCCTCCTATGGAAATTTTTAGGTTTGTTAATTTTCGATATTGGAAGGGGAATTTCTCCCCTTCCAATTAAATCCGCTAATGCTTAACCTGCTATATCTCGCCTCATGGCCATATCCATGAGGACCCTTTCACGGGCTTTGTCTATGCCTAGAGCCTTACGTTTGGCGTCAATGTGCGCCAGGCACCTTTTGGCCATTTCGTAAGGATCTTTATCTACCATGTCCCATCTACCGCCATAAGTTTTCTCAATGTCCTTGAAAAGATAATTGGTGCAAACATCCTCATTGATTGTGGGGAATCCGCCCCCCAGTAGGGTATAGACGCCCGACGCTACGAAATAATGTCCAATTGAGATGGCCTTCTCACTCATCCATTCCGGAGCAATACCTACCGCTGGAATGTCTGAAATATCGTCACCAAGTCCTCCATCTCTAACAACCGCAGTAGCCGCCACCAGGATTCGGGAGTTATCAACGCACGAACCCATGTGCAAACAAGGTGGTATTCCAACTGTCGCGCAAACTTCCTTCAGTCCCGATCCTGCGTATTTCTCCGCTGCGTCAGGAGAGAGCAGACCGGCCTTGCCCAAGGCGATAGCCGAGCACCCAGTCGTTAGAACCAATACGTCGTTCTTGATAAGTTCCTTGGCCAGCTCTACATGGAGAAAGTCATGTTTGACCCGGGCGTTATTACAACCTACGATCCCGGCCAGGCCCCTGATTCTTCCGTTGATTATGTTGTCGTTGAGAGGACGGTATGAAGCGCGGAACATGCCGCCCAACATATAGTTGATAGTTTCATGGCTGAATCCAACTACCATGTCCTCTTGTTGAGTGGGAAGATGGACCTTGTTTTTGTCACGGTTTGGGAAGTTATCGATAGCTTCCCTGATGATAGCTTTCGCCGTTTCAAAACCATAGCGTTCATCGTATGCGTAATGCTTGTAAGCGCCCTGCATTTTTGCAATCGGACTGGTAGTGACGATTTGGGTATGAAAACACTTGGCCAGTTCGGCTACGCCCTGCATGATGCACTGGATGTCAACAACCATCGATTCGCAAGCGCCTGTAATGATGGCCAGTTCCTGCTGCAGGTAATTTCCTGCGATCGGAATGCCATGTCTCATCAGGATTTCATTGGCGGTGCAGCAAATTCCACCAA
>DYRE01000332.1 GCA_020718965.1 Desulfomonile tiedjei | reverse complement strand
TACGAAAAATTGTGGAAACGGAGTTACCATGAAGGAAAAAATGTTCCATGAGCTTATCTCAAAGAAGCGGTTGAGGAACAACCCTGAATTTCATTTTTAATAGGGGCCATGATTTTCAGACTTTCTAGATTTTGGTTAATTGACTGCAAATACTCTTCCCTGATAAACTGAACAATGAAACGCCTTAAAATTTATAATATCTTGCTCCACGAGAATTAAAATGAAATCTGCTCCTTCCCTGGTGGTTGGACTCCTTGTAGCTGCTCTCATTTTATCTATGATTCCCGTTGCTCATTCACAACAAGGACTCTTTGAATCTTACAATCCAGTCAATTTGTCCCAGCCGGCAGGGAATTCTTATCTAAACCTCATGGTAGGTCTTAGAAAATATTTTAACAGTTTCACGTCGTGGCAACTTCCCAGTAATACAGGTCCACAGGACCCAATTAGCCGTCTGGAGTATCCTTGGGACCAGACATTTCTGGCAGTTAGGGGTACTACTGGCTACGGTGGCTTGGAAGTGAACATGGAATGGTCCGGAACATTAATTGTCTTATCCAATCCAAAGGCTCAGGATAGTGATTGGCTAGACCCTAATAACCCGAATCAAAAGACAACCTTTTCTGATGCTGACGCAACTCCAAGATGCTGGATTCTTGATTTGGGCTGCAATATGCAAATTCCAGGTTTCCAATCTCTCAGAGGAGTTGCCGGGTATCGTAAAAGTCAGTTTAAATTCACCAATACTGATGGTTATCAATATTCAATTTATAACGACGAAACCGGAAAATATGAAAATTCATCACTGCCTCTCCCAGGGGCTGGTATAGAGTTTAGTCAGTATTATCAACACGTTTATGCAGGGGGAATCCTCGATACATCATTAGATGTCGAGGAAATTTCAGGTCTAAGAGTTCCTGCTCTTTCAATAAGAGTTCAGGGTGATGCGTCTTACATTACCGGCAATAGTCATGACCAACATCTCCTCCGTTATGCCTTCGGTATTATCAGTTCTAGAGGTTTTGGATGGCATATTAATCTCACAACTGGGTTCAAAACTGGCAGATTCAGATTCTATGCAGAGGGTGATATCAGGGGTATCCAGACTAGCGGTAGTATAGAGTCTATTCAGCAGAATGAGACGTCTGGTTTAATTTCTACTCAATTCATTGATGGCGCAAAAGCCTGGAGTGAGCAGAAATACCTGGGGATTAACGGAACGATATTCTTTTAGTCTTCTAAAAAAGTTTGACCCAAGAACAGATAAAAACTTCATCCAGGTCAATCAGTTATAATGAAACAATTGCCACGAAAGGCTGAGATGCGAGGGTAAACCAAATGGCCGGAAACAGTGAACTGCCTAGACAAATAGTCGTTACGCCGACTAAGAGCGTAGGAATATCCATTATATTGACAGTTCTTTTTGGACCGCTGGGGATGTTTTACAGCACAATATGGGGGGCGATCATAATGCTGATAATATCCGGTATAGTCGGCTTAGTGACGTTCGGATACGGTCTCGTGATTACCCATCCTATCTGTGTAATATGGGGAGCGCTCGCGGCTCATTCATACAATAAAAAACTTCTTGAAGGCTTCAAACTAATTGTTCGGAATTGACGTAACAAAAAGTTTGTGTCCTGGAGGATAAATGTTTAGAACCCGAGTAGCTAAAACCCTTGGGATAAAGTTTCCGATAGTCGGCGGCGCCATGATGTGGATCAGCGACGCCGCTTTCACCGCTTCCATTTCTAATGCGGGGGGCTTGGGGATTCTTGCTTCGGCAATGTTCCCAACTCGTGAAGAATTTGCAAATGCAGTTGATCAGGTAATGGATTTGACCGACAAACCATTTGCGGTCAACCTGAATCTTTTCCCCTCAATGCGTCCCATAGATAACAGTGAGTATCTGGATGTCATGATTAAAAAGGGTGTGAGGATAGTCGAAACATCAGGGCATGCGGCTCCAGTTGAATTATACCGCCGCTTCAAGGAATCGGGGATGATCTGGATGCACAAGTGTGTCGGCGTGCGATACGCCCTGAAGGTTCAGGACATGGGCGCAGACATCATAACGGTTGTTGGATATGAGAATGGGGGCGCTACAGGAAAGCTGGATATAGGATCACTGGCGCTGGTTCCCAAAGTCGTTGAAAGCCTCAATGCGCCTGTAATCGGAGGCGGTGGCGTATGTGATGGGAAGAGTTTGTTGGCAATGCTCGCTTTAGGCGCCGAAGGAGTCATCATGGGTACTCGTCTTCTTACCACCAGAGAGGCGCCGATTCATGAAAAACTAAAACAGGCCCTTCTTGAGGCCGAGGAGTTGGACACCATTCTGGTGATGAGATCTGTGGGATCGACTCACCGAGTGTGGAAAAATGAAGCTGCAAAAAAATGCTGTGAGATGGAAGAGCAAAAGTCAACATTGCAAGAACTCATGAAAATCGTCGGAGGGGAGAAGGCCAGAGAAATGTACACAGATGGGAACCTGGACAGCGGGGTCATCTCATGTGGCCAATGCGTGGGACGTTGCAATGACATGCCTACCATGAAGGAATTATTCGAACGGATCATGCTGGAGGCCCAGACTGTCACGCGGAATCTTGTTCGTCTGAATTTGCAATAAAGATTAAGCGCTTTTACTGCAATCAAAGCCTAGTTCGCTTGATAGGCGGCCGGAACATGGAAACTGGCAGAATGTTAGTCGGGCTCATCAGGTAATTTGCGTCGA
>DYRE01000331.1 GCA_020718965.1 Desulfomonile tiedjei | reverse complement strand
TCGGATAGCTACAACTGAACGATTGACTTTTCTGATCAATTCACGAATATCTGGATATCCTGCCGCCGTTGGATGCGATTGCTGAGAATAATTCCGGGTTGGCTCAGTTCTGCCCTGAACAGGTTCAGGTTTGTAGGGAACAGGGGTGATGCCAATACGCCCTTTCTGAAGAATGTCCCTAGTGTTTTGAGATTGGTAGTTCTCAGGGCGTCTGGTTGCTGACGATGGATCGGGGATGCGGTCAGAACTATTTTGGGCGTACGAAAAATTAATCAGAAACAAGCAAGATAATGTAATATATGCTATGTTTATCAGGAATCCACGGAAAGCCCTCATTCAGGCGCCTCCTCATTACGGTTTCCCGAAAAGGACCGTGGGAATTTGTCGGTCTCTCCGGTGGGGTGGAACCGATATAGACTTAACGTTGACATGTTGTCAATTAAATTATCTATTATTAGCGTAATAGGTTATAACCTTTAATGATTATGTGACAATAGTTTTTTCGATAAGTTGCATGATCTTTGGAGCGTGCCATATGTTTGAAGTTGAGATAATCTCAAGTTTTGCCGCGGCCCACAGTTTACGACAGTATAAAGGAAAATGTGAACGACTTCACGGGCATAATTACAGGGTTCATGTCACTGTCAGGTCGTCTAGCCCTCAGTCAGACGGGATGGTTATTGATTTTGGAGAATTGAAAGGAATCACCAACGACATTCTGGAACGGCTTGACCACCATTTTCTTAATGAGATTAAACCATTTGACGAAATAGAGCCATCGGCCGAAAATATAGCGGAATTCATTTTTAAAGAAGTTGAACGCGGTCTCGGAGAAAGGGCCCATTTACTCTACAGCGTGGGAATATGGGAATCGGACTCGTCTGTTGCACGTTACTTTAGATGAATGAAAGACTGAAGAATGGTTCACCGATTTTTGTTGACCAAGAGGCAGACCAGGTGAAAATTTGCGCTATTCCAGACGTTCAGAATATGCCTGATGAGCGGAACATACCGATTGACAAAGTTGGTGTGCGAGGCCTCAGATACCCGATATCGGTAAAAGACCGAAAAAAATGTCTTCAACATACGGTGGGGCTGTTTGACCTGTTTGTTAACCTGCCCAAGGAATTTAAGGGGACTCACATGAGCCGCTTCATTGAAGTTCTCAATGAATACCGGGGCGAAATATCGATGCAGAAATTCCAGGAGGTTCTGCAAAAGATAAAAGATAAACTCCACGCGAAAAGCGCTCACATGAATGTCGAATTCCCATATTTCGTTGAGAAAAACGCGCCTGTCACCAGTACACCCGGGATCATGTCATACACATGTTTCATGAGAGGATCTCTTGCGGAACGTTCAGACCTGATTGTCGGGCTTGAAGTTCCAGTAACAACCGTTTGCCCCTGTTCCAAGGAAATTTCAGATTATGGAGCTCACAACCAGCGGGGAATAGTAAGGGTGCAACTCAGGTTCAGGAAGTTCTTCTGGATAGAGGAAATAATCGAGATTGTGGAATCATCGGTAAGTTCTGAAATATATTCAATGCTGAAACGGCCTGACGAAAAGTACGTAACAGAAAAAGCCTATGAAAATCCTATGTTTGTAGAAGATGTTGTAAGAGCCGCCGTATCGCGTCTGAGGGAAAAGGACAATTTTCCATGGTACAGGATTGAAGCTGAAACCTTTGAGTCAATTCACAATCACAGTGCGTACGCATTGATTGAAAAAGACTTTTCTCCAACACCGGAATGTTTTCAGGGGCCGTGTTTCATGAGGTCGAACGGATCTTTCTAGAAGGAAAATCCGGCTTCAGTGGAAAGGAAAATCATCTACAGTGTTGGTTTGTCTTGACACTAGAGAATTAACTAAATATTATTCGTTATGTGACAAAATGAAATGAGTTTGAGAAGTTAATCGCTTAGTTTTCGTTAATCATGATATTTTTTAGCTAATTCCCCCAAAAGGGTCATCGGAGACCAACATCTTGGGCTTCAAAATAATTATCCTGATCCTGGTGAACATTTGTGTCACAACCTATAACGCTAACGCGTTTCAACCCCAGACAGGCCCAAATTACATCGATACCATGGTCTCCAATATTCGAGATGGCCGCGGCGCTCCTCGGGTGTCGTCAGGAATTACACGTCCACAAGCCCCGGCCCCCAGTAAAGTTATCGTCACCATAAATCCTTCACTAGTTCGGAAGGCGCCCGCCCTTGGGGCCGCCGGTTCTTCGCTTAATGGACACAAGTCCGTCGCTCAGCCGCGTGTTAAAGCCAAGGCCATGTTTTGTGTTGACAGATCTTCAAATCGGGTAGTTCTCGCGGAAAATGAATCCGCTCCATTGCCCATAGCCAGCATCACCAAGCTCCTGACGGCTATGGTAGTGATTGATCAAATGGACCTGAACGAAATCATCGAAACCCCTGCTGATATAAATGAAGTCGAGAAGCATACCGTGGGAATTCGGCCAGGTGATCTGTTTACGGTAAAAGACCTTTTACACGGTATGTTGATTGAATCGGGCAACGACTGCGCTGAAGCCCTTGCCAGGGCCTATCCAAAGGGCGGAAGATCAGCGTTCCTAGAATCCATGAATCGGAAGGCTCAGGAACTGGGATTGAACAAGGTGAAAATTTATACACCGAGTGGCCTCGATCATAAATTTACCTTGGGTAGAAAAGACGGCAGGGAGATGTTAAAGAAAAGACCCTCATTTATCTCAAACA
>DYRE01000330.1 GCA_020718965.1 Desulfomonile tiedjei | reverse complement strand
GTCTTCGATCATGTGTAGACGGCCCAGTTCTGCCTATGGATAAATCATTTGATCAGACTCAATGAGCTAAGATTGGGAACCGGCAGCCTACCTCCCTTGGCAAGCTTTTCTCCGATGTGTTTCATGAATAATTCGGGGCGCCAAATTTGACCAGCAACATGATAGTGTAGGAGGTATTTGCTGCGAATAAAGTAGAATAATCTTATCTCAATCGCTTGTGCGCAAGAAAAGCATCCCGATCTTTCCGGTCATGGCCTATGTCCTCTCATGGTGGTTACTGGGATCCATTCGCAGCTATTTCCAACCACTGGTCTATGGTAATTCCGCACGAACAATGGTCTGTTGCACTATTCAAATGGGAACATTCTTCAAAAATGGCCTCTCTAGTTACCAAACATACGGGCCAACCGGGTACATGGTGTTTGTGACCCTTGCAATGATTGATCCGGTATACAACGAAACTGTCTGAATCGAGAATCATACGATAACAATCACCATCCAGTTCCACGTTCAAATTACGAGGGTCTATTCCCAATTTCTTGAACCTGCGTCTGATCTTTTCCAATGCTTCAGCGGGTGTCATTTTTGTCTCGCAAATGGATTTACCCAAAAGTTATTGAACAATTCGAAAAGTACGATCGTGGCGTTTCCAGAAATCATCTATTGTGAATCGGTGGCATTGAGTTCCTTGGCACTCAACCCCAAAGCTTGCTGACACAGTCCCCATACGTGCAGAGTCCAAGATTGATTTCCCCAAGGCCAATCCCTTGATCAATCCAGCCCTGAATGCATCGCCTGCTCCAGTAGGGTCACTTACTTTGTCGGGAATAGCGGCTGGAATCAAATATTCACCGTCAGGTGTGGTTACCACTGATCCGTTTTCGCCCAAGGTTGTAATAATTGACGAAGTTTCCTCAAGCATGTCTTTCTTGGTCATGCCAAGCGCCCTGGTCACCATTTCAAGTTCGTAGTCATTAGATATGAAAATCTTTGAACCTTGAAGTCCTTTTAGTATCCTCTCACCCCCCAAAGCCGGAATGGACTGGCCCGGATCAAAAATAAAAGGGATTTTCCTCACTCGAAAAAGTTCGGGATAAATGGACATGTCTTCCAGGTTGCCTGGGGCAACTATGGCAATGGTGTCGCTCGGATCAAATCTTTCTATGTCCTGTTTGCATGGCTCTTTCATCGCTCCGGGATTAAACCCTGTTATCTGGTTATCTGACAGGTCCGTGGTGATATATGCCCCTGCGGTAAATTCATTGGGTACCCGACGGATGGATTCAAGTGGAAGAGCGAGACTTCTCAGCCACTTCTCGTAGGAATCGAAATCCTTGCCGGCGCTCGCCAGTATGAGTGGACGTTCTTCAAGGAGCGCCAGATTGTAAGCTATGTTACCCGCTGTGCCTCCAAACAACTCCCTGAGCCCATTAACCATAAAGCAGACATTGAGAATGTGAATCTTGTCGGGTAATATATGGTTCGAGAATTTATCAGGGAAATCCATGATTCGATCGTAAGCTAGTGAACCCAAAACCAGAATATTCATTGACTACCTCTTTGAATTAGAGCCAGTAGTTGGATATTAGACTGAAAGTGAGGTTACGCAAAGAGGTCACGACTGTCAAGTTTGAGTTTTACTTTCCATTCAGAGCCAATAGTTCCATACCGTCAGGGCTGACAGCGCTCAGTTTGACTGTCAAAAAAATACTTTGGAGATGAATCAAATCATCTCGATAGGAGTCTACAATAGATAATTGATGTTTATACGTTCAGACTCCAAGGAGCGATTTATGACAACGTGTTCCCTTACAAAGACAGATGAATCGAAACAATGGCCGGAAGGTGTGATCTCAGTGAAATTAACAATGAATCCATATTTGTTAGCTTTTGCTGAAGAAAAGTCCTTGCAAACAGGTGTGAAACTTTGGGAGTTTATCAACCTGGCCTTGTGGGAAAAACTTGGCAAGCCTACCGAGTCTGAATTAATTGATTTCGCAAGTTCAGTCGAGGTTGACGACCTTGACGCGAAATGGAAGAAAAGACTCAAGCTGACTGCCAGGCACGAAGTGGAAGTTAGAGAGGCCTTGAAAGAAAGAGACGACTGTAAAGTATAGTTCTAGTCTCATTCAAAAGACAAAATGATTTAACCAAAATAGAACAAAGCTCTTAGGAGGAAAAAATGCCAATTCTAAACTATATATGCTCTGATTGCGGCAAAGAATTCGCAAAAATATTTGTGGACACGCAACATGCTCCAAAGGTGTGTCCTGTGTGTTCTTCTGATCGGATATCATCTCAGGGAGACGCATTTGTGAATGACGTAAACACGTTTGCACGACTTTCCTGTGATTCATGCGAAACCTGTGATTCATGCGGAAGCTCAGCTAATAGTAGTTGCATCCGCGAGTGACTTTTTGGACAAAGTATCAAGCATCAATGGTTTGCAGACGTCACTTCCTTGATTTTATTTTGTGTGTCTTCTAGTATAGGGACAGATATTAGGCGGTCTGATCAAATGGACTCAACTCGTTGACCATGCCGCTTAAATTTTTGTTTTAAGTTCGTGAGGATTAAAAATGGGAAAGTTTTTATGGTTAGCGATGTCAATTATTGTTCTGACTCAAGGGTTGGCAATTGCCCAACCGACAGGAGATGTTTCAGACGGAGATGTATTGGCTACAGTCGGCAATCAAAAAATAACCCGTGAAATGCTGGACAACATAATTGCGACAA
>DYRE01000028.1 GCA_020718965.1 Desulfomonile tiedjei | reverse complement strand
GGAGCGGTCGCCGAATTTGTAGGCCGGGATCTTTTACGACTATCCGATGAGGTTATGGTTGAAAACGGAGGCGATGTATTTATCCATGTCAAAAGGGCAGTAACTATTGGTGTTCTGGCGGGGACTTCTTTTTTTACCGGTAAGATTGGAATTAGAATCGGTCCAACAACCGTTCCGGTAGGCGTATGCACTTCGTCGGCCAAAGTGGGGCCATCCACAAGCCTTGGAAGAGCCGATGCCGCTACTGTTGTGTCTTTTGATTGCAGTCTTGCAGACGCTGTGGCCACTGGACTCGGTAACCGGATCTTGAACGATGGGGATCTGGAGTCGGCGGTTTCATGGGCCACGAATATAGATGGAGTCTTGGGGGCTCTCGCAATCATTGAGGACAAGGTGGCAGTATCTGGGGAAATCGAACTTACTCCAATAAACGGGACTTGACTGTAAACACTTCTCATGAAGTCTCAAAAAGTGAGGATTTCAAATGGCTTCAAAAAATGTTCTACTAATATTTAAATCTAACATCATGTACAAGCCTGTAATCTATAGGCTTGCACGGGATTTCGAACTGGTCTTCAACATCCTGGAGGCAAAAATTCTTCCTCGTAGAGAGGGCAGGATATTGCTGGAACTCAGGGGATCTGAAGACGTGATTGAAAAAGGAATCAGGTTTCTTGAAGACCACCGGGTTTTGGTTGAACCATTGTCTGACAAAGTCTGGAGAGAAGATGACAAATGCGTTCACTGCGGGGCTTGCACCGGACTTTGTCCTACAGGCGCACTGAGTATATTACGCCCTGAAATGACCGTATCCTTCGATGTGGAGAAATGTGTGGCATGCGGTATGTGTGGCCTCGTCTGTCCATTCGGGGCCATGAAAGATGTGACCCTTTTTGACCCGTTCGCTGAAGGGAGGCCAGTGAGCCAGTAACGGTCGCTTATCGATGAAAAACTTGCCGAAAGAATCAGTCATGGCAATAAGGTTTCTTAACCGTAAGACTTTTCAGAAAGATCTGGAGAGGTCCTGGTTAACGGAATTATCATGATCACAAAATTTTAAACATGGATTGCAATTGACCTACCAGTTTTGAATAAATATTTTCTTAACAAAAATAGGGAGCGACAACATGACAAACGACCCTAATGTTCAAAAGATTTTTGAATATGCGCTGAACCAGGAAAAGACAGGAATGAGTTTCTTTCAAAACTCAATAAATCTTATGGGTGTAGGCGCTGCGGTGACAGCGCTGAAAAAGTTGGTAGAAGAAGAAAAGAAACACATTTCATTCATCGAAAGCATACTTAAGGATATCAGTCAGGGCAAGGAAATTGACTTGACCGTAGCTCAAGATTACGATCTTGTGCCCACAGACTACTTCGACGAGCGGGCACGCAGTGAATTTCTGGAGCAATGTGTTCAAGGGTCAATGGTCCCGGATGTTACAGTATTCAACACTGCCTGGTTGATTGAAAAAGATTTAAGCGATTTCTACGCCGCCATGGCCAAAAAAACTTCGGGTTCGGCTTCAAGCGCATTGACCATGCTTTCCAGTTGGGAAAAAGAGCACGAAAAATTTTTTAAAAACTATCGAGACAAGCTATCAGAGGTCTATGCCCTTATGCCTTGGGGTGGTTGACAGAATCAAATTTTATTTACAATTACTTACCCTTAAATTTCAACTTCATTAGAGGCCAGCTTGGAGAACTTCGGATGTTATTAACCGCCGCCGATTACCACGACCTCACAAGCTACGATCGTCACAGAATGAGTGGTCATTCGCTTGATTGGTCAACCCAGCCGGTGACATTCAAGGCCTACCAAGGACTCAAATCCCGAGAGTTAGCCGAAGATGAAGGAGAATTGACGTCGGAAAATCTTTCCGAACTTCTTGATACCAGCCGGGAGTTTTCACCTCTCCCAATAGATTTTCAGACCTTGAGCCGAGTAATGAAGCTTAGTCACTGTCTGACTCGCAAGGAAAAATTCGCCGGTGGTTATTTCTATTTCAGAAATGTCGCTTCAGCAGGAGCGTTGTACCCGTCTGAAATATATTTCTGCTCCAATGGCGCAGCGGGTCTTGAGCCAGGATTATACCATCATTCTGTGGCCACTCAGTCAATCGTGAAGCTGAAAAATGGCGCCTGCCTCGAATCCTCGCGATCCTCAATTAATTTTAAGAATAGCGATTCCATAAAAATGGTATTTTTGCTTACAGCAATTTTTTTCAGAAGCTCATGGAAGTATCGTGATAGGGCTTTTCGATACCATTTGCTTGATACCGGACACCTTGTTGACAATCTTACCCTTGCCTTAAAATCGCAGAGATTAGGCTTTGAAATATCTTACGACTTTGACGACACGCGCATCAATGAGTTACTTGCTGTGGACACAAACAGGGAGGCTTGCCTGGCCGCTGTAGGGGTCTTCTGGCAGGAGGAGTCGACTAAAATCGAAACGGGTGCGGAGGTTTTACCGACGATCGAATTGAAAAGTTTCAGCAAGTGTTCGAGTAATGAAATTCGCTATCCTGCCATTAATGAAATTTATTCCATCACCTCAAAAATTCTTAAAGTTGATTCGAAGCCGGCGCATGAGAATCAGTTCTCAGTGGTTGATTCAGTCATGGATTTGGTTGAGTTGCCCAGTGTAGCAAAAAAGCCCGAAGCCATTTCATTCAACGAAGCTATGTTTCAGAGGCGATCCAGACGCAACTTCGTGAGAAAGCCTATTCCCTTGGCTACTTTTTCGTGGTTGACTGAACTTCTTAATCGTGGCGATTCATTTGGGCAGGTCCCACAATGGAAAGGTAGCGTCTCGGTTGGAGTGTTGATTGCGGATGTTGAATCCATTGCCCCCGGCTTTTATATGATAGAAGCCTGTAATAATGCTTTGAGGCTGGTTCGTCCTGGGCTATTGACGGAGGAAATGGCTCATATATGTCTCGACCAGGAGTGGCTGCGCGGTTGTTCTACGCATTTTGTTTTTCTGAGCAACCTGGAGGAGACAGAGAAGGCATTCGGAGCGCGTGGATACCGATACGCCATGTTAGAGGCGGGGCGGCTAGGGCAGCGCTTGTATTTGGCCGCAGAATCCATAAGATATGGATGCTGCGGAATTGGCGCATTTTATGACAAGGAAGCCAAAGATCTCCTAAATCTGAGATCAGGGTCTCGCTTGCTTTATCTTGTGGCGTTAGGGCCTCTCAAGAAAGCGTTCGTGTGAGGAAACCGTCTTCGTAACAATTGTTTTAGACGCTCGCGTAAAACTGGCGCACAATCTCAACAACCAGACTCATCTGTTCGTTAGTCAGGCCAGGGAAAATGGGGAGAGCTAGAGTTTCTTCTGCGGCTTTTTCACTCTCCGGTAGGTCGCCTCTTTTCAGGCCCAAGCTTTTAAAGCATTCCTGGAGATGGAGGGGAAGCGGATAATATATTGCAGTTCCGACTCCACGCTCACCAATATATCTCTGTAGGGCGTCTCTGTTAGCAGCCCTTATGACAAACTGATTGTAGACGTGAAAATTCCCGGGGACTTCAACTGGAAGTTGAATATAACCTTGAGCTTCGAGATCCTTGAGACCATCAAGGTAATAAGCCGCATTTGTTCGCCTGGTTTTAGTCCATTCATCGAGATGGCGGAGTTTTATCCTCAGAGCCGCCGCCTGAATCGCATCCATCCGGAAATTCCCGCCGATCCTGTTATGATAATATCTTTCAGTTGCGCCATGTTGCCTCAAACTGAGCAGCAATTCATAAAGTTCGCCGTCATTTGTCATGACTAAGCCCCCATCTCCAATACCACCCAAGTTTTTGGAGGGGAAAAAAGACAGGCAGCCGAAGGTTCCCATGGATCCCGCCATTCTGTTCGTGTATTGGGCTCCGACAGCCTGAGCTGCGTCTTCTATGACATAGAGTCCGTTATCATCGGCGATCCGGGAGATTTCGCGCATAGCTACAGTCTGTCCAAACAAATGCACGGGAATAATGGCTTTAGTATTAGGAGAGATCAGTTTTGACGCCTTTACCAGATCTATATTAAAGGTTGTGGGATCGATGTCACAGAATACCGGTTTTGCGCCAAGTCGAGCCACTGATCCGGCTGTGGAGAAAAAAGTATAACTGGGCACTATGACTTCGTCATTTGGCGCTATATTCAGAGCCATGAGCGAGATCAACAGGGCATCTGTTCCTGATGAAACTCCCACGGAGTAATTTACCCCGCAGTAGGAGGAGATTTCTCGCTCGAAATTTTCCAGCTCAGGTCCGCCAATATATTGATTACTATCGAGCACTTTCAGGACAGCTTGTCGCAGTTCATCCCGTATTGGACTATGAATAGGCTCCAAGTCAAGTAGTGGCGCTTTCATTTCGATCCTTTGAAAATGAAAAACCCTTCCAATCTAGGAAGGGTCTTTCCAAAACATATTAAGATCCAGCTTGGCGCGCAGTTTTATACAGTGCCAATGCTGTATTATCTGTTTCCTCTACTTTACGAATTTAGCCTTTTTGGCAACTTTCTTAGCAGCCTTTTTTGCGACCTTTGGAGCGGCGGGGCATTTTTCAATGGTCATCCACTTGCCTGCCCACTTGATTGTCGGCGCGCAACAACCGCACATCTTCTCTACGCCTTTAGCCTGGCCTTTGCACAAAACCCTGTCTTTGCAAGGGGCCGGTTGGCACGTCGGAGTGGAATAACAGTCCCAGCACCCACCCTGAGGAGCAGGAGCTTTGGCCATTCCGCCGGCAAATACGGAACCAGCCAGCGCAAGTGACCCTACTAAAACTACCATAAGAACTAACGACTTCTTCATCCTAAACCCTCCTTAAATGAAGCATACTCCAATACAAGAGCTGATATACCATAGATTTGACGCACCGTATCACGCGTTCAAGGTTTTTGTCAAGAAAAATCCTGGCTTTCAATCAGCCCGGTCCGTGTCCACGGCGTTTAAATTTTCACCGAGGCCACTTTGAATAACTCTTATTATCACGAATTAAGCTAACAATTCAAAAAATGCAAGAAAATTCTACAATTTTAACACCAGGAGTTTTTATACCTGAAGTATTATCGTTTGAACAACCGGTTTGCGCCCGAGCAATCTGTTTACATGGCGCCGAGCGGCCAAGCGGATATCATCACGAATCTCCTGCCAATCATTTAGACCAGTTGGATGAAATCCTGAAATCCGCTCCATTATCGCCTTTTTTGCTCCCTCCATAAGTTCCGGCTCAATCTCCTCGTAGGTCACTCCTATCGAGCTGAGTTCTGGACCGCTCAAAAGTCGACCGTCGTGACTGGAAACCACCAAAACTATCGTGACAATTCCCATTTCTGATATCGTCCTACGATCGCGCAACACGTCGCGTCCAATGTCACCAACTCCTTTTCCATGGACGTAAATTTTGCCGGCGTCTATCTGCTCTCGAACAGCTATACTATCTGGGGTTATCTCAATTACATCGCCATTAGTGGCAACCAAAACGTTTTCCTCAGGAATGCCCTCATCAATTGCAAGCCTGGCATGCCGTGAAAGGTGTCTGTACTCTCCATGAACAGGTACAAAATACTTCGGCGAGACAAGTCTCAGCAAAGCAAGTAATTCTTCCTGCCTACCATGCCCTGACACATGCACGTCCGATATTTTCTCGTACATCACGTAGGCTCCCCGACGAAACAACTCATTTATTATATTGTTTATGGCTTTTTCGTTACCGGGAATGAATCTGGAAGAAAATATGACGGTGTCTCCTGCTTTTACTTTCAAGTATTTGTGACGTTCTGAAGCCATCAGAGATAATGCAGACATCGGCTCGCCCTGGGATCCTGTGGATAAAACGCAGACCTTTTCATCCGGAATGTTTTCGAGTTCCTTCATTTCCACAAGAATATTTTCCGGTATATTTAAATAACCCCGATCAACAGCTATCCTGGCGTTTGCGGCCATTGAACGGCCCACAAGCGCCACCTTGCGATTAAATTGCTCGGCTACTGTAAGAACCTGTTGCAGACGATGAATGTTCGAGGCGAATGTTGCTATCAAGATTCTGCCGGTTGCTTTGGAAAAGATGTTTTCAAAAGAAGGCCTAAGTGAGTTTTCAGATCTTGTGTGCCCTGAAACCTCAACATTCGTGCTGTCTGAAAACAGCGCAAGCACACCTTCCTGAGCATATTTCCCCAATTTTTCAAAGTCGCACACTCTTCCGTCAATCGGACTTTGGTCTATTTTGAAGTCTCCAGAAAAAATCAGTCGCCCTATTGGGGTTTCTACTGCCACCCCCACTGCGTCCGGCACAGAGTGACACATAGCGAAGAAATCAATTATAAAAGGTCCCAGTTGAATCTGTGATGCAGTGGTTACTACTCTTCGATCTGAACTTGTCAAAAGATCGAATTCTTCGAATTTGTTTTCGATGAACCCCATGGTGAGCAAAGTGGCGTAAATAGGAACGTTCACCTTCTTCAAAAGATACGGAAGCGCCCCTATATGATCCTCGTGAGCGTGGGTGATGACAATCCCCAGAATTTTTTGTTTAATCCTGGTAAGTACATCAAGATCCTGAATGACGTAGTCTACTCCTGGCATTGAGTCGTCGGGAAACATCAGACCGGCATCAAGAATAAACGCGCTGTCTTCCCAGATGATCAGCATCATGTTGAGGCCGATTTCCCCGAGCCCCCCTAATGGGACTACTTTGATACAAGGTTTTTGGTCGTTCTCCATGAATTTTCCGGTAAATTATGATAGCAAAGCAAATTTGTTAAATAAGGTATAGGTGACTGTTTGGTTTTGCCAGCGGCGCCTGGATCCCAAAGTTAATAACCTCAAGAAATGTATCCCGCTACCAGATCACCAATTTCTGATGTTGAATGTCCCATTTTTCCGGCTTCCAGGCTTTTGATGTTTTTTGTGAGCGTCTTTACCACCGCTTCCTCAATAGATTTTGCCGCTGCTTTCTGGCCTAGGGTTTCAATCATCAACGCCCCCGCCAATATACCGGCTAGCGGGTTTATCATGTTTTTGCCGGTATATTTCGGAGCAGACCCGCCTATCGGTTCAAACATCGAAACACCTTCCGGATTTATGTTTCCTCCGGCGGCAATCCCCATGCCCCCCTGAATCATAGCGCCAAGGTCAGTTATAATATCCCCGAAAATGTTGTCTGTGGCTATTACGTCGAACCACTCCGGATTTTTCACAAACCACATGCATATGGCGTCAACATGCGCATAATCGGTCTGAACATCTGGATATTCTCTCGCAATTTCCTGAAACGTACGCATCCAAAGATCCCATGCGTAAGTTAGGACGTTCGTCTTGCCGCACAAAGTGAGTTTCTTTCTTTTACCTCTCTCCCTGGCCGTATCGAACGCGTAACGAAGCAAACGTTCAATTCCCTTGCGAGTGTTAATGGATTCCTGAATCGCTACTTCATCCGGAGTTCCTTTTTTAAAAAATCCTCCCGACCCTACGTAAAAACCTTCGGTGTTTTCTCTAACCACCACAAAGTCAATGTCGTTAGGCCCTTTGTTTTTTATGGGCGTTTCAACATTAGGATAAAGCTTGACTGGTCGTAAGTTTACATATTGGTCAAGCTCAAATCTTAATCTGAGAAGGATCCCTTTTTCCAGAGTCCCTGGCGTTACATCCGGGTGACCTATAGCCCCCAGATAAATTCCATTGAACGTTTTCAATTCTTTAAGGACCGAATCAGGCAATATCTCGCCTGTCCGCAGATAACGGTCCCCGCCAAGATCATAATCAACGCAATTCAATGAAAACCCGAACTTGGAAGCCGCTGTATCGAGGACTTTTCTCCCTTCGCGTATTACTTCCGGTCCCGTCCCGTCCCCTGCAATTACAGCTATATTGTAAGAACTAGACATTTATACCCTTTCCGCCGCAATATTTTGTTGATTCCTGTAAAGCATAAATATTAGCTTATCAACATCCTTAGGGCAAATAATAGCTTCCTTTTCGCGTAGAAAGCGCATCCTTCCGGCTATTTTAAAAAATCCTGTATCGATTCTGTTATCTTTTTCGCTACATCTTTGCCGAGATTCTTAACATAATCAGTAGATTTGGGGAAATTCCCGTCCAGCGCTTCCTGCACCGACAATTTAATAATTTGCAGGTCTCGCCCGACCAGACGGCAAGATCCCTGTTCACAATAGATTGGTCTTTCAGTATTTTCCCGGCAGACGAGACATGGAACATCAAAAAAGCTCGCCTCAGCCTGCACTGATCCGGAATCCGAAAGTATTATCGAACATCCTTCGAGAAGAGAGAGAAAATCTATGTATGACTGAGGTTCTACCAGCACGAGATTTCTCATCCGTTTGATACGATCGCTTAAGCCGAATTCATCAAGTCTGTTTCTGGTCCTGGGGTGAATGGGAAAGACCACTTTCCCGGGCAATGCTTCAAGTATTTCTATCACCAGTTCCAGATCATCACGCTCGTCAACGTTGGACGGTCTGTGTATGGTAACAAGGATATAATTCTTTGGGTTCAGGTTAAAATCAACCCAGCGTCGTCTTTTCTGTATGCCCGGTAGAAATAGACTTAGAGTCTCAAGCATGACATCGCCAACCAGCAGAGCGCTTTTTATTGGTATGCCCTCACGTTCAAGGTTCTTCATTCCCACCGGTTCTGAAACATAAAGGAGATTCGACAGGCAATCGGTAAGTCGCCTGTTCCATTCTTCCGGCATGGTTTCATCAAATGACCTCAACCCCGCTTCAACATGAGCTACGGGGATGAACAGCTTTCTGGCGACCAAGGCCGCAGCGATTGTTGAGTTGACATCACCCACGACAATCACCAGGTCAGGTTTGATGTCGAGGCAGACTTTCTCAAATTCGATCATGATTTTTCCGGTCATTTCTCCATGCCGTCCTGATCCAACTCCAAGGTGTCTGGCAGGCTTCGGCAACCCCAGTTCATCGAAGAAAACGCCACTCATGAGATCATCATAATGCTGACCAGTATGAACAATCATATGGTTAATGTTCGAGCAATTTTTAAACTGCCTCTCGATTGGACCGACTTTCATGAAATTGGGTCGAGCGCCTACCACACTAACAATTGTTTTTGTCATCATGTTTTTCCTGAATCAAGTTCTGTCTTGATCTGAAATTCTTCACAAGCCACCTTGTGAAAGTTCAATTCAAAGTGAAAGTCTGCGGGAGCGGTCGCTCCTAGTTGTTTCCGAACAACGCCCCCTTTAACCAGTAGAACAATCGGCCATAATATTCGTGGAGAGCTATTTGTGAATTCTCTAAACCTGGCCCTGGAGACAGCAACACCAAAAGCGACGGGGTTCGTTTCGCCCTGAAGTCACACGGGCAGGGGATGGGATTCATCCCCTTTGATCTGAAAAGGCTCAGCGCCCTTGGGATGTGACTGGCGGAGGTTACCAAAGCGAAGGTCTTGTCGCCAACTACGGGTTTGAACAGATTCGCCTCATCATCAGTATCCAGTGCCCGCGTTTCTAGGATCAGCGCTTCCCTCGGAATGCCAAGAAAAAGAGGCAACTCTGCCATGGCTTTCTCAGAACTTGGAGCGCCACCGGAGAGGACAAGTTTAGCCTGAGGTATCTCTCTCCAAAGCCTCAAGCCCTCAAGCAATCTCAGTACAGACCTGTCCCATCTATCTGAAGCGCTCATCCCGTTCGTGAACGATGTCCCACCTAGCACCACTATAAATCGCACGCCCTGATCCGCAAGTATCACCGGATCAGCGTACGGCCCAGCCTCATCCTCAATCGACTTGATGAGAGTAAAACCTGTCCACCCGAGCGAAAATACAAAAAGCGCCAGTACTGCGGAAACCCAAAAAATCCTTGCAGCCTTCCGCTGCTTTTTCCACGCAAGAATAAGGCCCACAATTACCAGGCTGAGAGTCAGGCCCACAGGGTAAATTGCTACGCTGAAAGTCTTCTTGAAAAAAAACCACAAGTACTGCATTTAATTTGATTACACTGGTTGAATCCAAAGACTCCGAACTGTTAATGACAAAGTTGAGCGGCTTTCCTTTTATCCGATCTTACTATATTATTTGATAATACTAAATTTAATTATGTATCGTGAGCATCACTGGCAGAGTCACAGGAACTGGTAACCTAACAAAATTCATGGCTTCTCATGACAACATACCGTCGCGTTTTCCTGAAGGTAGGCCTCTGGATCAAGACAAGGGAGCATGGTGGATTCTCCACTGCAAACCAAACCGGGAATGGAAGCTTGCCAGATTCCTTCTAAATCATGAAATCAGCTATTATCTTCCCATATATGAACGCAAAACAAGAATTGGCTATTTCCGCCGCGAAAGAATAACGCCTACACCTCTTTTCAGGGGATATATATGCTTTGCCCTGGACAGAAAGGCTCATCATCTTCTTTATGAGACCCACGATTTTGTCAGAACAATCGAGGTGACGGACCAGGATAGGTTTGTCCGCGAACTGGAGTTAGTTTCAAGAGCAATAGAAACGGGACAGGAACTTTTTGTGATGCCCGGAATAAAGAAGGGCCGTCGAGTTCAGATCACGTCTGGGCCTTTGAAGGGGGCTGAAGGAATAGTGGTCGGTCGTTCGAAAAAAGGTCAGTTCGCTATAACGGTTGAGATGTTCAACCGAACTGTGATTGTGAATGTTGATCCATTCACGAACCTGGAGTTGGTTTGATTATCAAATGAAATCCAGTCCACTCTATTGCAATCGAAACATTTAAAAGACCCTGACGTAGAAAAACAATTGGCGTCGGTCATCAACAGTCGACACCAATTGTTTTGTTGAAACAGTTTGCGGGAATCATTTACGCCCGGAAAAATCTACCAACACCCGTAAATTCAAGTGCGGAACCATAGCTCAAGCTTGGCAAGCCAATGCGAAGCCGTCATCCAGAGCATTGCCAATTTTGCCGCACTTGTTGGCGTCACCAATTATTTCTACATTGAAACCAGCTTCCTTGAGAGATTTTCCGAGCGAATTTTCCGGCCGCGAGCCCATTGAAAGCACAACTGAATCACTTTTTATGGTCACGTCGTTTCCATCAGAGTCAGTGTAGACGACGAAATTTACGCCAATTTCTTTCATCTTTGCTTGAGTTATTAGTTTGATATGTCTCATGTCAAGCTCTTTCATAAGAACCCACCTGGTAGAGGCCCCAACGTCTTGTCCCATCTTGCGGGCCATCTCGATTACCGTCACGTCTTTGACGCCGTTAAGCATTAGTTCTCGCAGGGTTTCAGGAGTTTCTGCCTGGTGAAGAGTCAAAAAATAGAGCTGTTCAGGAGAGAGGGTACCTTTTGTGGCTAACCATATTGCGGTTTCAAGACCAACAGAGCCGCCCCCTATAACAACTACATCTTTGCCTGTCTGTGACTTGCCTTTGAGAACATCCCACGCCTGATAAACATTGGGAGCTTCAACAGCGTCTATTGGCGGTTTAAAAGGAGCCGCCCCGGTCGCGACTACTACAAGGTCCGGTTTTTCCTGGCTTACCAACTCCGGTGTGACCTCAGTGTCTAGTCGGACATCTACCGCAAGTTTTGAGAGAACTGTCTGGTAATAGTCAAACAGATAATGAAAGTCGTGTTTTCCCGTAGGTTCGGCAGCCCACAGAACCTGGCCCCCAATAGCTGATTCCTTTTCACACAGGATAACCTGGTGACCTCTTTCAGCGGCGATAGTGGCAAATTCACAACCAGCCGGACCGGCGCCCACTACAAGTATCTTCTTTCTCTTTGCAGCGGGGCCGTAAACTGTAGATTTTTCCTTTCCTGCACGTGGATTGACCATACAGCCCACGGGCTGAAGCATAAATACATGGTCGAAACATCTTTGGTTGCAAGCTATGCAACGTCTGATCTCGGAAACTCGTCCTTCTCTTGTTTTTTTCACAAACTCAGGATCAGCAATCAGACCTCTTGCTACTCCAACGAGATCAGCAACGCCTTCTTTGAGTATTTCCTCAGCGATTAAGGGGTCGTTAATTCTATTGCATCCTACGACCGGGACTCCGACACTTTCCCTGATTCCTCGAGCAAGGTAGACGAAACCCGCCTGTGGTAAATCCATAGTAATTTGAGGCACGCGACTTTCGTGCCATCCACCTGTAACATTGATGCAGTCGGCTCCCGCTCTCTCAGCCTCGGCCGCAAATATTTTTGATTCCCTGTTGGTATGACTGCCGGGGACGAAGTCATTGCCGGCAACTCGAACCAAGAGCGCTGTGTTTTTTCCTAGGGCGCTTTTTACAGCGGTAATGGTTTCCAACCCAAAGCGCATTCTGTTCTCTAGTGAACCGCCATACTCGTCTTCTCTCTTGTTGGTTTTTGGCGAGAGAAACTGACAGATCAAATATCCTGCTGATCCCAGGATTTCCACGGCGTCAAATCCGGACTTTTCGGCCCGCTGGGCTGCCTGAACAAAATCCTCCTGAACTTTCCGAATGTCGTCGATCGTCATGGCTTTGGTTTTTTGACGAGTGAAGTAACTTGTAAATTCAGACGGAGCCAGAGCCGGCAATCCCTTGAGACTGCAGAACGAGTATGCTCCGGCCATGTACAATTGCACGGCGACCTTTGTTTCGGTTTCGTGAATCGCGTCGGTAAACTTCCTCAAGCCAGGTAGACATGAGTCGTCTTTGATGCTGAGCATCAGATCAATACCGGATGACTGATCATTTATCTCAGCCCCGCCAACAACAATGAGACCTGATCCTCCACGGGCTCGTGCAACATAAAAATCTATGAACTGATCGCTGACATAACCATTGGGCGTGTAATTTAAGTGCATCGCCGTCATTACGACGCGGTTCTTGAGTTCAACAGGGCCTATTGAGATGGGTTCCAAAAGTTTGGTTATCAATATATCCTCCTAAGTTTACATCTGGTTTAAA
>DYRE01000027.1 GCA_020718965.1 Desulfomonile tiedjei | reverse complement strand
ATTGGAGAACATATATAACAATTCATGATATGTTATAAAGACTCTATGACAAGAAAAAGAAAAAAATTAGTTGCTCTGGTGGGTCGTCCTAACGTAGGCAAATCTACCATGTTTAATCGCTTGACTGGTTCCAGAAAGGCGATCGTGCATGACACTCCGGGACTGACTCGTGACCGCAATTACGCCGATGTAACTAGAGATGGAAAGTCTTTCAGGATTGTTGATACAGGTGGTTTCGAACCCCAGACGACCGATGAAGTTCTGACTCAAATGAGAACCCAGACGATGATAGCCGTGGAACAAGCGGACATCATCGTTTTCATTGGAGATGGTAAGGCTGGCCTGACTCCTGCTGACCGTGAGATCGTTAGAAAGCTTCAACGAACAGACAAGAAGATTTTCTACGTTGTCAACAAGATTGATTCAGAAAAATCTGAACCTAATTTGGTGGATTTCTATGAACTCGGGGTGGAACCAATTTATTCTTTGAGCGCTACGACTCGTTACGGTCTGAATGAATTTCTCGACGATCTGCTCTTAGAAATTGATTCCGATATTTCAGACCCCGTAGAGGAAAATGTTGTTGCGTTTCCGATTCCACGGATAGCCGTAGTGGGGAGACCAAATGTCGGTAAATCAACCCTCATCAATCTACTTCTTGGAGAAGACAGGTTGGTGGCCAATTCAACTCCCGGTACAACTCGGGACTCGATTGACACCGTCGTCAAACGAAACGGTAAGGATTATCTCTTCATAGACACTGCTGGAATCAGGAGACGTTCCAAAATAGTCGAACGAGTAGAAACTTATAGTGTTCTTAAAGCTTTTCGGAGTATTGACAGATCAGACGTGGCATTGGTTATGCTGGACGCCGAGGAGCTTGTCACTGACCAGGATGCTCGTATCGCAGGTTATGCTCACGAAAAGAACCGATGCGTCATCATCGCAATCAACAAATGGGACATCATACAAAAAGATTCCAAGACATTTGACGCATGTATCGAAGAGGTGCGCCGGTGTCTCAAGTTCCTTGAATTTGCCCCGATAGTTTCAATTTCGGCTTTACAGGGAACTCGCTGCGTTAAGGTGTTCGACCTGATTGACGATATTTACGAGAAGTATCAGAAAAGAGTTTCAACCGGAAGGCTAAACAGGTTTCTGGAGAGTGTCCTGGCGCAACATCCGCCTGGCATGAAACACCGATTCAGAAAAAACAAAATTTATTATACCACTCAGGTGCAGGTTGCGCCTCCCGTCTTTTCTTTTTTTTGTAATTATCCTGAGGCTATACATTTTTCTTATAGGAGGTTTCTCGAAAATAGACTAAGAGAATTTTTTGATTTTGGAGGATCTCCCATAAAACTCGTCTTTAAGAAACGCGTAGGAAGACTCGACACCCGAGAAAATTGATCAGGAGGTTGGCTCTGTTAACTGGCCGTTGAAAAACTTGGAACATGGATCACACAGAAAATAGAATCGTTCGATTTGGCGAAATAATGGACATGGTCAAATCCTACTATCCTGATGCCGATCTCGACCTCATTAGAGCTGCTTATGTCTATTCAGCAAGGGTGCATCAGGGACAAACACGTATGTCCGGAGAACCTTATTTGACTCACCCCGTGGCAGTGGCGGCTATCCTTGCGCAGATGCGACTTGATGAAGCCTCGGTCGCCACCGGCCTGTTGCATGATACCGTTGAGGATACTTTAACCACTCTAGAGGATATCGAAAACTATTTTGGAACAGAGATAGCAACTCTTGTCGACGGTGTTACCAAAATCAGCAAGATCGCATTCCAATCCAAGGAGGAACGCCAGGCCGAAAATTTTCGAAAAATGATCCTGGCAATGAGCAGGGACATTCGCGTTCTTCTGATTAAACTTTCAGACCGTCTTCACAACATGAGAACCCTCTCACACATGCCTCGCGAATCTCAGGTTAGAATATCCCGGGAAACGATGGAAATCTATGCCCCGCTTGCAGCTCGCCTTGGGATTTACTGGATTCGGACAACCCTTGAAGATCTTGCTTTCAAATATCTTGAACCGGATAGATACGAATACATTCAAAAACGTATTGCGGAAACGGTAGAGGAGAGGGAAGAATACGTAAACAAAGTACTCGGCGTCATTGGTGAAAGGCTTGAGAAAGAGAATATAAGCGCTGACCTGAAGGGTAGAAATAAGGATATATTTAGTATCCACCGAAAGATGCTGACTCAAAAACTGGAATTCGATCAACTCCACGACCTGACCGCATTCCGCATAATCCTTAATTCGGTAAGCGAATGTTATACAGTTCTGGGCCTAATACACGCCCTTTGGCGGCCGGTCCCAGGTCGTTTCAAAGACTATTTGGCCATGCCCAAAAGTAACGGCTATCAATCTCTGCACACGACAGTCATCGGGCCTGAAGGGCACAGAATTGAGATTCAAATACGAACATTGGAGATGGACCTTATAGCCGAGGAGGGCATCGCCGCTCACTGGTCCTACAAGGAAGGCAGGGTGGTTTCTACGGAAGACGCCCGAGTTGTCAACTGGCTGCGTCAAATGATGGAATGGCAACAGGACTTGGATGATCCAAGAGAATTCCTGGAAAATGTAAGAGTAGATCTATATCCTGATGAAGTCTACGTATTTACCCCAAAGGGAGAAGTAAAAGAATTTCCAAAAGGATCTACTCCGCTGGATTTTGCCTATTCCATACACACTGAGGTGGGGAACAGTTGTATTGGGGCTCGAGTAAATGGAAAGATGGTCTCCCTCAAATACGAGCTTTCGACCGGTGACACGGTAGAGATTATAACATCTGCCCACCAAAAGCCCAGCAAGGATTGGATCAAACATGTAAAGACGGGGAGAGCCAGGACAAAGATCCGTCATTACCTTATGGCTCAAGAGCGGGAAAAGGCCCTGGAGCTTGGCCGGGATTCAGTGGAGCGGGAACTTCGTCGTTGGAAAATTGATCTAAATCGGATTGAGAAAAACGGTGAAATTCTTAAAATAGCGCAAGAATTTAACTTCAAGACCGAAGCCGAACTTTATGTGACAATTGGACATGGCCGACAGTCACCGAAGGCAATTGTTACAAAGCTGGTTCCAATAAGTGAAAGAGAAGAACAAAAGAGCCTCAATTTTGAAGAAAGACTCAAAACACCTAAAGCTTTCAAAGGAAGAAGTGGAGTAAAAGTTCAGGGACTGTCGGAAATGCTCATTCATTTCGCCAAGTGCTGCAATCCACTTCCGGGTGATCCAATTCAGGGTTTCATAACACGCGGTAGAGGAGTCACAATTCACAAGTCAGATTGCCCAAATCTACCTGAAGCCGATCCAAAAAGAATCGTCGAAGCAAGTTGGGATGAAGAACAATCTCTCGATCGAACGGTAAGAATCGCTTTACTGTCAGAGAACAAGCCAGGCATGCTTGCGGCAATAAGTGGAGTTTTCACTTCCAACGATTCCAATATTATTCAGGCGAGCGTTAATTCAGTCAACAAAACCAACGCTCGAAGTGTTTTCATGATAGGAGTCAAAAACGTCGAACACTTGACCCGCATCATCAATGCATTGAAGAAGGTTAAGGGTGTTCAGCAGGTTGACAGGCTGGGCACTGTTTAATTGAAATCATCCATCCCCCTCCCCCTACAATGGCAACGGCGTCAACTTGTTTATGGCGCTTTTGAAACCATATTCGCACGAATGCATCTTGTGCAAACTTTCGCTCTCCTGACTCTTCCGGAGGGTTCAATGATTCTAAGTTTTTGCAGGTTTGGCAAAGATATTTTCTTAGTGCGGTTATGGGCGTGGCTAACATTGTATCCTCTGAGCGGACCCTTGCCGCACACTTCGCAAATTCTCGACATATCATCTCTCCTTTAAATTCGTTGTAAATTACTTGATCAACTACTTGGAGACTTCAACGAACGCCATTCGCAATTGAAAAAGAGTCTCATTAACAAGTTTGTTTTCTTCTTCTGTCAGGTTTCCTTTGGTCTTTTGTTCAAGTATTGCTATCAGGTCAATGGTCTGACGCGCTCCATCGAGATCAGGTTTCATTGGTTCGGTCATATCCGACGTACGAATTAGCCCAAGCTGAAACAGGGTTGTTTGAGCCAGGCTCGTGATCAGGGCTGAAAAATCCATTGGAGGTCTTTTTGTGGCGCGCTCTTGCGTTCTAGCTTCCTGTTTGGGCGATTCCTCCGCTTTTTCAGCTTGCTCCAGATCTTTGGAATCTTCTGCAGGCTGGGATTCTCCATCCGGTGAAAAACGTCTTCTGTCTTTAACTTTAAATCCTTGCGTTTCTTCCTGTTCGAAATCCGACATCCTGTCACTCCTCTTGAAACTTCCGATTTGGGGAGTTCACGCTAAAACAAAACATAATATAGAAATGATTTTATATTTTCAAGAAATTATTGCGGGGACGCAAAGGGTTTAGCCTTTCAAATTCCTCTACAAGCTTTGCTGAATCACTGTCGATCTTTTCTGGCAACACAAGATTCACTTTCGCAAGGAAATCTCCGCGAGCGGAATCTTTGAGAGAGGGAAAACCCTTGCCCCTAAAACGGAAAGAGGTGCCATTCTGAACTCCGGCTGGAATCCTTAACATAACATTACCGTCCGGCGCGGGTATTTCTATTCTAGTCCCCAAAAGAGCCTCTCCAAGTGTCACCGGAACATCCAGAAAAATATCTTTTCCTTCTCGCCTGAAAAACTTGTGTTTGTTGACAAGCAGGTTTAAAAAAAGATCCCCGGCTCTACCGCCTCTTACAGACGGATGGCCCTGTCCGCCGACTCTTATTCTGGAACCGTTGTCGACTCCTGCCGGGACATAGACCTCCAAAGTTTTATAAGGGGTGACCACCGATTTTTTGACGCCGTGGTAAGCTTCAGAGAAACGAACCTCAAGGCTCTGTTCAAGAACCTGGGGCTTTGAATGCGCAGCGCTTGTTGAGCGCCCTCGGCGTCCAGACCCGAACAATTCCGAGAATAAATCATCCGAAGCTGAGTTCTCTCTTGCGCCAAAAAAATTTGCTGACTTGTATTGTCTTCTGAGGCGAGGGTCCACTCCAAACCTGGAAGCGTTTCTAAAAAAATCCTCAAAACCGGCCTGCGAATTCGGCCCATGACTGAAACCAAATGAGTCGTATTGCCGCCGTCTCTCCTTGTCACTTAGAATCTCATAGGCCAGAGAAATTTCCTTGAAACGGGATTCGGCGTTTGAACTGTTCTCGTTCAAGTCCGGGTGGTAGCGTCTGGCAAGCTTCCTGTACGCTGATTTTATTTCTGCGTCAGTCGCGTTGCGCTGGACACCCAAGGTCTTGTAAGGATCAATGTTATCCATTTACTCTCGAACCAAAATTATCAGATAAGTTTTCTGTTAAATTAACCGGCACACTCGATCCGAACGCAGTGTTCCGGATCATCCGCTGCCTTTGGAAGATACAAATCCAAAAGTCCATCCACGTATCTCGCCTTGGCGTTTTCAACATCTATTGAACCAGGCATGTTGAGACAGCGCTCGAAATATCCCTCCACCCTTTCTACAGTTCGGTAGGCCGCGGAATTTGTCTCCGTATGCTCAACTCGACTGCCAGAGATCACCAGGCGTCTTCCCGCTAATTCGATGTTGATATTTTCCTTACCGACTCCGGGTAACTCCGCTCGTACAATGAATGCGTCGCTTGTTTCCAGAATATCCACGGCAGGGAACCAACAAGTCTTACGTTTTGATGGTAGATCCTCGGGACGCAAACCACCAAATCGACTAACCCGTTCCTGAAGATTCAACAAGTCTCTCAATGGGTCCCATCTAACAAGAGTCATTACCAAGTCTCCGGTTGAAGCTATAAGGTATTGATGTTGTTCGGTCAATTGACTCGATTGAAGAGTAAGTCGTTCTCTTCATATAGTCAAGAGCAAACCTGAGTTACTCTTTTTGGAAACCGCACATTAGTAAACCAAAGCAGATTCCCCTTCATTTATGGACACCTGAAACATAGCCGGCTTCCTGAAGTTTCCGTAATAAAACTTTCCCAGTGCCTGAGGGAACAGCAATAGAATGCGTCAGGATCTTGCCGTTGTTCTTTGCTGGAAAAACAGCAGCGCCAATTTTGATCTTTGGGTTCAGTTCAAGAATAAGCTTGGCTGGTACATTAATAAATCTAGCAATGTCCGTAACTGATAGATCCTTGCTCAACTCTACCGCTGAAAGATTGTCATATGTCAGTGGGGGAGGATCGGGAAATCTCAGACCGTAGTGGGATCTGTGCGTTCCAATTATCTTGAAAGCAGCCCATCTTGACAGCATGTCTTCGATTTCATCCGGCAACGGTATATCCCAAACATTCGCAGAACCCCAACTTTGCGTCAACTCTTTGACATTCTGAACCGATAGGATGTAAGCGACAGAAGCGATCAACCAGCCGTCTCCAAATTCAGCCTTGAGGGCTTTGATGCGAGAAGCAAAACACTTCGTCGCAAGATGAATGTCCAGCCTATCATCCCGCCAGACCTCATTGTACATTTCTACCCCATCGATTGACCCGCAAGGCTTGTCCAATGACCATACACCAACGGGGGAAAACCGAGAACTTGATGCTCTGTTGACTCCCTTTAACACTGGAGACAGCCACGAGAAATCCCTAGGAACCCCTTCTTTGGACAATATTTCTTCAAGTATCCATGAATACTTGCGTTTTTCGTTCATCCACTCGGCAAGCACGCTGCGCGCGTCAAGCAACAGAAAATTGATTTGGAATTCGATACGCGCTTTCACGTCTGGTCTGGCAATTGGAATCTTCTCCCCTCCCAGTTCAAAACCAGTTGTAAGTAATGACTCCGGTATGCGGAAATATGGGCATTCGATTTCGCTGGACTTAGCCTTGTTTCCCTTTGTAGGGGGGGCTGCTTCGGGCTGAGAAGAAAAAATCACCAGTGATAAAATTGCCAGTAGGTAGGCTAACTGATTTAATCGATTGCTGGGAATTATACACACCGAGTTTTTCCTGTTCTCGAAGAACCAGACCAGAATTTACATTTTAGTCCACTGATGATACGTCAGGTGGCCCAAGTTTGCGCAATTTTTCCTTGACGACAACATTGTAAGGGTTTAAAGCTAGGGATCTTTGATAAGCTTCCCTGGCATCCTTAAGCCTGTTATTGGCTACCAAGGCGTCACCAAGGTGTTCCGCAATTATTGGATCAGCCTTTACCTTCTGGTTGGCTTTTTCAAGATACTTAAGCGCTTCATCAACCTTTCCAGCCTTGAACAGGACCCACGCTAACGAATCCGCAATATAGCCGTCGTCCGGCTTTATTTCCAGGGCCCGACGGACAAGCTTCTCTGCACGGTCCATGTCTTTTCCCATAATAGCCAGAGTGTATCCGACGAAATTCATGGCGCTTGCGTCATCTGGCTTGTCTTGCAGTATCTTCTCCATCGTAGAAAGACTTAGCGTCCGCCTTCCACTTTTCTCATAGGCGTTCCCCAGCGAATACCTCAGCTTGACATTGTCCGGAGATAGTTCCAGCGCCTTCCTGTATTCTTTTATGGATTCAGTATATCTAAAAAGTTCTTCCAGAATTGAACCCTTGATATGATAAATCTCAGGATCTTTAGGTTCTTCCTTGATGGCTTCGTCAACATATTTGAGTGCTTTGGTGAAATCTTTAAGATTCAAAAACATAAGGGTGAGAACTATTCGTGAGTTTACAAAGGATGGCTGCCCCTTCTGAATCTGAATGAATTCCCGTTCCGCCTCTTCCGGCTTACCTTGCTCCCTTAGCACCCTGCCCAGATGAAAGCGGACCTGATCCCAACCAGGTTTACTCTGCAATATTTTGTCAAAAAGATCTCTGGCCTTGTCAAATTGCTTCTGTTCAGCCAGTAGGAGAGCCATCTTTATTTGTATGCCCAGATTCGACGGCGCCAATTTGGAAAGTTCTTCAAGTGTTTGATACGACTCGCCAAATTTCTTCTGGTTTGCTAAGACTTGAGCCAAGTTTAATCTGGCGGCAAGGTTGAATGGATCAAGACTCAATGCTTGCCTGTATTCATCCTCAGATTTAGAATACTGCTTCTGAATCGCATAGATTCCACCTAACTCAACGTGGGCTTGAGCTGCGCTTTCACCTTTTCGCTCCAGGAGGTTTCTAAAAATTTCTATGGCCTTGCTGTATTGCTCATCCTCGACATAGACCTTTCCAAGATAGAAATACCCCTCTTTTTCATCAGGAAATCGCTCTATCATGAGGTTGAACGTTTTCTCTGACTCCTTGAGCATCCTGTGCGAAGCCTGCAATGATCCTAGAAATATGTAGAGATCCCTATCAGTTGGCTTGAGTTCTATCGCGCGCTGATACGCCTCTATAGCCTTGTTGGAATCGCCTGTTACAGTGTAGATCTTGCCCAATATTGTGTAGGCTTCCGATGAATTGGGGTTCAAGGTCACAGCATTTTTGGCCATCACGATGGCGTCCGCTATCTTTCGGTTCCTCGCAAGGATAGCTGCGATTCTCGTATGCAGGTAATCCGACCCGGGGTCAAGGTCCAGTGCGCGTTTGAAATAATTCAACATTCTTTCACTGTCGCCCCCCGATTCGGACTCTTCCCCCAACAAAAAAAATAGTCCAGGGTCCTTGTCCATGTCGGGAGTAATAACTGTTTTCTTTTTTCCTGTATCGTCAATTCCAACTAGAGCCATTCCCACTGACAGCCATGACAGGACAAGAAATCCGATTAAGCAAACGTGCAATGCAAAGGAATTTTTTTTAGTCATTCAATCCTCTGAAGCGACCCGTATGTTGAAGTCGAGTTCTGTTACTCAGCCTCTTCTTATTCCTTCTATCGCCTCTTTGTATGGTGGGTTTCCAAAAACAGCGCTACCGGCAACAAGCACATTTACACCTGCGTCAGACAAATTGGCCGCATTTTTTGCAGTCACTCCCCCATCAACCTCAAGAAGAATATCATAGCCCGACTCATCGATCATTTTTCTCACGGACTTTATCTTGGGAAACATACTTTGAATAAATGACTGACCACCAAATCCAGGGTTTACGGTCATGATCATAATAACGTCCAGCTCAGAAAACACGTTCTCAATCGAACATAAGCTGGTAGCTGGATTCAAAGCCACCCCCGCCTTCATACCAAGATCCCGGATCCTTACCAGAGTACCATGCAAATGAGAGCATACCTCTGGGTGAATGCTCAGAATGTTTGCGCCGGCTGCCTGAAAGTCCCCAATATACCTTTCCGGATGGTCGATCATCAAATGAACGTCCAGTGGAACCTTTGCCGACCGCTTTACCGCTTCAACGACTAGTGGCCCAATAGTAATATTTGGAACAAAGTGACCATCCATAACGTCTACATGCAACCAATCAGCGCCCGCTTCCTGAACCGCGGATATTTCTTCTCCCAATCTGGAGAAATCCGCGGATAATAAAGATGGAGCGACAAGAACACTAGGCTTGCGATTCATAAGAAATCTCCGATAGTTGGACCAGGGTTACTGTATTTATAGTTCAACGCCCTCTACAACATATCCACATTTAGGACAACGGCCGTCCTTGATGGCATATTTCTGAATTGTATATCCCACACGATCTATCAGCAGGTATGAACAGCCGGGGCAATGCGTCTTTTCCCCAGGTTCCCACGGCAAATTACCCGTGTAAACATAATACAGTCCTTCATCAAGACCCACCTGCCTCACCTTTCTGAGTTCAGACGCTTCTGTAGGAGGTAGACCAAGTTCTTTGTAACGGGGAAAAAATCGACTCACATGCCATGGTGTTTCTCGCCCCAATTCGTTCTTGATAAAAAGAGCCATTTCCTTGATCTCACTCGACTTATCATTTAAGCCTGGAATCAGAAGGGTAGTCACCTCCAGCCAAATCCCCATTTTTTTTATATATTGCAGGGAATCCAACACACCTTTGAGACGGGCCTGGCAGTATTTCTTGTAAAACTCGTCGGTGAAAGCCTTAAGATCCACGTTTGCTCCATCCAGCAAGCCTCTCAGTTCGTCAAGACATTCTCTACTCATATACCCGTTTGTAACAAAGACGTTCAGAAGTCCGGCTTTCTTGGCGAGAATCATTGTGTCACGAGCCAACTCGTAAAACACTGTTGGTTCCGTATAGGTGTAAGCTATGCTTTCGCATCCGCTCTCAACAGCCATCGAAACCAGATGCTGAGGTGTGAAATTCTCCCCCGAAATATCTCCGGTTTCATGAGGCCCCTGCGATATTGAGTAGTTTTGGCAAAAAGTACATCTGAAATTGCATCCCATGGTTGCTATCGAAAAAGCCTTGGTTCCTGGCGCAAAATGAAACAGGGGTTTCTTCTCTATGGGGTCTATATTCGTTGAAACCAATTTATCATAAACTAGACTGAAAAGTGTTCCATCCTTGTTTTCGCGAACACCGCAAAATCCTCTTTCACCGTTTTCAATTTTGCAAAAATGTCTACATAGTTTGCATCGAACCACATTGGAACCGATTTTTTCATACAGCGCAGCTTCTTTCATCGTTTACAATCCTCTAATCTCTTGCGCAGTCGGGCAATCAGGCTTTCAAAGCTCCCGTTTGACATTACAACTACCACGTCATCGGCCTGAAGCTCGCCTGTCAGAAAATCCACGATGGAATTCGCGTCTGGAAAGGCTTGGGCGACCTTCCCCTTTCCCACAAGCTCTTCGGCAAGTCTAGCTGAACTAAATAGATCCCCTTCAGGGGCCTTCCACGGGTCTGGTGGTTCTCTTAAAGCGATTAAGTCAGCCTGAAGAAAAGATTCAACATATGTGTCCTGAAATATTGATCGTCGACTCGTATTTGTTCGAGGTTCAAAAACTGCCACCAATCTTCTACCCGGGAATCTAAGCCGGAATCCTGCTAGAGTCTCACGAACCTCTGATGGATGGTGAGCAAAGTCGTCGATCAGTGTAATGTTATGGTTTATGGTCGAGATCTGTTGCCGTCTGGTGACACCTATAAATGATTTTAAGGAGTTAAACGCGGCCAGGGGGTCAATGCCCACCTTGGAAACGGCTGCAATTGATACCAAAGCGTTTAACAAGTTATGACGACCAACAACGGGTAAAGTTCCTGTTACGAATGTCTTCCGATTCATTGTGAAATTAACATGCATCCCTGTTCCGGTATCTTTTATGTGAGAGACGCCCCACAAGGATTCGGACCTTAATCCATAGGTTTCAGCTTTAAAGTTGTTGTCTCGGATAATATCACACACTACCGGGTCATCACTACACGCGAGTATAGAACCATTATCCGGGACCAGGCTCAGGAATTTTTCAAACTGTATCCGGATTTCCGAGATATTTTGGTAGATGTCGCAGTGATCAAACTCGCACGATGTAACAATTCCCACAAATGGCCTGTAATGCAAAAATTTGGGATGTTTGTCAAAATAGGCTGAGTCGTATTCATCCCCTTCAATCACGAACAGTTCGCCTTTCCCGAGGCGAGAGCTGATGTTAAAATTCAGAGGCAATCCGCCAATCAGAAAGCTTGGATCAAGACCCTGGTCATACAATATCCATGAAATCATCGAACTAATGGTAGTTTTTCCATGGGACCCCGTAACCACAAGTGAAAGCTTGTCTTTAAGAAAATACCTTTCAATCGCCTCTGGCATAGATACAAATGGGATTTGAAGATTCATGACGGCCACAGCTTCAGGATTGTTTTTCTTTATTACGTTTCCCACGACCACAAGATCTGGGCGAGGTAAAAGATTTTCTGGACCATAACCTTCTGAAACCTTGACTCCGATTCGCTCCAGATAGTCGCTCATTGGCGGATAGACAGCCTGATCGGAACCGGTAACGGATCGCCCGCTCGAAAGAAAAAGACCAGCCACTCCGGCCATGCCCACGCCGCAGGCGCCTACCATATGGACAGAATGCGGATCCTCAGGCAAACCAGATTCAATTACGAGAGGCTTTTTCAATCGATATCCTTTCCGCAAATTGTGACGACACACATACCGTTCAGCAAACTTGGCGACATTATTGAGCTTGAATCCTATCAATCACCAGCCGGAGAGTAATAACATCGCTTGGGTGAAATCACCAGCCCCTTCTTCTTGAGGCTATCTATTATTTTTGAGACCTCTTTGGATTCCATATTAGCCCCTTTGGCCAAATCGCCGGGTCTCACAGGTTTACCTGCGTTTTTGATCGCGTCCAAAACCATTTTCTCTTTTTCGTCCATTAAACGACCTCCTCTGGCATTCACATTCTGTAACTGCGTCAACCCGTTCTTTATACAAAGAAATACCAAAGATGTTTAGATAAATCATCCCCTTTTCTATTGATCGTTGCGCTGAATCCTTACCTCTGATAATAATTTTGTTTATGACGCAAGTGCCATGAGGAGACAGTATATGGGCGAGGATTACCGGAAATTGTTGAAAATAAGAGATGGCGTTTCAGTTCTCTTGCGGCCTCTTCAGGTTTCTGACGAAGAGCCTCTCAGGAAGTTCCTGGCCCGTATCCCGGATCAGGAAAGATGGTTTCTGAGGGAGGACCCGTCTGAAACAAACTCGACTACGGAATGGATTCGCAATCTTGACTACAGCAAGGTTTTACCCCTGGTTGCGGTTAAAGTTGACGATGGAGACATAATAGCCAACATCCAGATGCATAGACCTCTGGCCGAGTGCCTACGCCATATTGCTCACATAAGGGTTATGGTTGACCCTCAATATCGGCGACAGGCGTTGGGACCAAACCTTCTTCTCGCTGCGGTAAAACTGGCGATGGATATCGGAATAGAAAAACTGGCGGCCGAATTTGTAGCGGACATCCATGAATCAGCCATCAAAGCAGCCTTGAAGCTCGACTTTTTTGAACAGGCCAGGCTCAAAGATTATGTCAAAGGAAGAGATGGCAAGTATTACGACTTGATAATAATGGTAAAAACACTTCAGGCGGATTGGGACAATTTATAGGGATCCAG
>DYRE01000026.1:6880-12993 GCA_020718965.1 Desulfomonile tiedjei | reverse complement strand
GTTTTCTGAAACGCAGTGGACAATTGTATACTGGGCAAATATACTGACCTAAATTAAGAGATTGGAGTAACATACTTGAACATATTGATAGAAAAGATTGCTTCGGAAGAGAAGGTTGCAGTTGATATACTTCTGAATCTTATAGATGCGGGAAAGGCCATCATATTCAAGGCTCCTCCTTCAGGTAAGCCAGTGGCCGTGGGACACGGTCTGAAGGTAAAAGTTAACGCGAATATTGGAACTTCTCCAGATTTGGTGGACGAAGACCTTGAGCTTCGTAAGCTCGATGCGGCCGTAAAGGCTGGATCTGACGCTGTCATGGATCTTTCCACCGGTGGTGATCTCAGATCCATTAGAAAAAAGGTGGTCAACGAATCCGCCATTCCTGTGGGTTCAGTTCCTATTTACGAGGCAATAGTGAGGTCTGTGCGCACACGAGGGGCTTCGGAAAAGATGACCGGTGACGAGATGCTCGACGCTATCAGGTTGCATGGAGAAGATGGAATCAGTTTCGTCACGGTTCACTGTGGAGTTACCATCAGCGCAATTGAACACCTGAAAAAAAAGCGGCGAGTTTGTGGAATAGTTAGTCGAGGCGGTAGTTTCATCGCCAGATGGATCCGAGCAAACAACAAGGAAAATCCGCTTTACGAGAGGTTCGATGAAGTTCTGGATATATGCAAAGAATATGGAATGGTCTTGAGCCTGGGCGACGGTCTGAGACCCGGAGCAATAGCGGATTCAATGGATGCAGCGCAGGTTCAGGAGCTTATAGCCCTTGGAGAATTGAATCGGCGAGCCAGGCAAAAAGGGGTTCAGACGATCATTGAAGGCCCGGGGCATGTTCCCTTGAACCAAATAGCTTCTCAAATGATGTTGCAAAAGCAACTATGCGACAATGCGCCATTTTATGTTCTTGGGCCTTTGGTGACCGACATAGCGCCAGGTATGGATCACATCACATCAGCGATTGGGGGAGCGATAGCAGCTTTTCATGGAGCTCATTTCCTTTGCTATGTTACGCCATCAGAACATTTGGGGCTACCTAACGTGGAGGACGTCCGAATGGGCGTGTTGGCGTCAAGAATAGCTGGACATGCCGCGGAGTTAGCACGAGGAGATGAAGACGCCTGGAAATGGGATGAAGAAATGAGCAGGGCCAGAAAGGACCGCAATTGGCCTGAGCAATTAAGATTGGCGCTTTCGCCGGAACTTGCCAGGGATATCAGAGCACGAACGTGTTCCGAAGACCATGAAACATGTACCATGTGCGGTGATCTATGCGCTTATAGGGCGGATTCCTGATGTCTGAGAATCTTCAAAACGCCAAAAGGGCTCTGTGAGACCGTAACGTCGGTCATCATCCGTCAGCGAAACCGCATAAAATATCCAAGGGAGTTTTATGGGAATTTAAGGTCGCTTTCTTCAAGAAGCTCATAAATTTGAGCGGAATCTTCAGCCTGTCTCAGGTTGTTGGTGAGAATGGGATCTTTAAGGAGCCGGGAGATTCGAGCCAATGCCTTGAGATGATCACCAGCGCAATTCTTTGGAGCAATCAACATGAAAAAAAGGTGGGCGGGTTTATTGTCCATGGACGAAAAATCGATACCCTTTTTGCTTCGTCCAAAACTTGCGGCCAATTTTTCAAGATCTTCGAATTTGCCGTGCGGTATTGCTACTCCTCCTCCTAGACCGGTGCTTCCTAGTTTTTCTCTTTCTAATATTGTTTGAAGCAATTGTTTTTTGTCCAGACGAGGGTTCGTTTCTAGAATCGGACCCACAAGTTCAATTAACGCTTCTTCCTTGGAAGTTGCTTCCATCGATCCTATTATGGCGTCAATGCCGAGGAAATCTAATATCCTCATTTGAAAACTCTTTCATCCCTTGCAGGAAATACACATTAATTAAAAGGGTGTAGGCTACCTACACCCTTTTTTTGTTAGTCAGCTTATATAAGATTAACCAGATAAAGCGCTCAAAGTATTTTATCAGTGCCACGTTTCATTGTTTCAAGCGCTTTGTGGAACTATCAATCCATAATTTCCATCTTTTCTTTTATATACTACATTAATTGTCTGGGTTGAAGCATTGTTGAAAACCAGAAATTCCTGGTGAGAAAGATCCATCTGCATGGCTGCTTCATCTACGGACATTGGTTTGATGAAATAGTTTTCAGTCTTTACAATTACAGGTTCTTTGTCATCTTCAAAACTTTCAGACTCGTAAGTGTCTCTTCGCCATCTTAGTTCCTTGCCCTGAGACGGCTTGTGTTTCCTGATTTTGCCTCTGTACTTTTTGACCTGTCTTTCGATTTTGTCCATCACCAGATCAATCGCTGCGTACATGTCCTCATGGGTTTCTTGCCCAGATATTCTAAGACCGTCTACACTGATTACGACATCGGCCATTTGGCGGAACTTTTGAACGGACAGAGTAACCTGGCTTTCCAATGGTTTGTCTATGTACTTGGTCAACTTTGCCGTTCTGTCCTGAACGTAGCTTTTGAGAGCCTCAGAAGGCTCCATGTGCCTGAATGTTACCGATACTTGCATGTTATTACCTCCTTAAGCAGATCCCAACTTGTGGATCTGTTTATCAAAACTTCTTTTTTCTCCTGCTTGATGGAGCGATCCCGAGCATTTCCCTATATTTTGCCACTGTTCTACGGGCTATGGTAATGTCGGTTTTGGCCAGCTCCTCAACTATTTGTTTGTCACTGACAGGTTTTCTAACATCCTCGGATCTCACGATCCTCAAAATGTGGTTCTTTACTGATTCGGAAGCTATTTCATCCGCCCCATGCTTTATTGCTGAATTGAAAAAAAACTTCAATTCGAAGATGCCCCGAGGGGTGTGGACATATTTGTTTGATGTGACCCGACTTACTGTGGATTCATGCATCTCTATGTCCTCGGCGACATCTTTAAGGACTAAAGGTCTCAAATAATCAATGCCCTTGTCAAAGAATTCCCTCTGAAACTTCAGTATGGATTGGGTAGTCTTATAAATGGTCCTCTGCCTCTGGTGAATGCTCTTTATCAACCAAATAGCGTTGCGGATCTTTTCCTGAAGGTAATCCTTGGTTGAAGACGATGATGAACCATTGTGCAAAGCCTTCTGAAACATAGAATTGATTTTTAGAAGGGGCAGACCATCATCATTCAATATAATGGAATAATCATTTCCTGCTTTGAAAATAAAGATGTCCGGCGCCACATAAACAGTATCAGAGACTCCTAAAATTCTTCCAGGCTTGGTGTTAAGCCTCGAAATCAAATGAACAGCGCATTGTGTGTCATTGAGGGACGCCTTAATTTTTCGAGCGAGATGTTCAATTTTTCCTGATTTAAGAATTTCGAAGGCTTCCTCCAGGATTCTAATAACCACTTCATTAGGTTTATCAACAGCTCTTGCCTGAATAAGCAGACATTCGCGCAAATCTCGAGCGCCTACTCCGACAGGGTCAAAATCCTGAACTCTTGATAGAACCGACTCAATCCTGTTAACAGGAAAATTGAGAGATGTAGACAAATCCTGCAATGAAACGTCCAGGTAACCGTCGTCATTCAGGTTACCTATGATTTCCAAAGCAATCCTTCTGTCATCGTCGACGATCCGACTTAACCTGAGTTGCTCAACCAGGTAACGAAAAAGATTATTTTTGTACGAAACAAGATTTTCAAAAGAAGGGCGGTCGGAATAATCACGGGAAGGCGGAGAGTAATCTCCTCCAAAGTTTTCCAGGTAATTATCCCAGTCGGAAGCCAATGCATCAGCAACAGGGTTGGCCGATTCGGTGACAGAATCTTCGAGTGACTTTATGTCATCTCTTACTGGTGATTCCTGATCTGTGAATGGCTCATCATAGGTAGATAACTCTAGCGCCGGGTTTTCTTTCAACTCCTGTTCTACCGCCTCAAGCATTTCGAGATGGTTGTACTGAAGGAGTTTTATAGCCTGTTGTAACTGCGGCGTCATGACCAGTTGCTGGATTTGACGCAATTGCTGTTTGATTTGGAGAACCATGATTATTCAACTGAACTACATACTGAACTTTTTTCCCAAATACACCGCTTTGGCGCGCTCACTTACAGCGATCATTTCAGGGGGGCCTTCTTCCAGAATCCGACCTTTATCCAAAAGATATACTTTATCACATACCCCAAAAGTTTCTCTAGTATTATGATCAGTTATGACTATACCTATTCCGCTCTCCTTTAATTTAAGAATTATTTTCTGAATTTCCAGAACCACAATTGGATCCAGACCAGCAAAAGGTTCATCGAGGAGCATAAAACTAGGATCCGTAACTAGAGCTCTGGTAATTTCCAACCTTCTTTTTTGACCACCCGAGAGGCTTTCCGCCTTTTGGTTCTTGAGCCCAGATATGTTGAGTTCAGAAAGCAGTTGTTCCAACCTTTCCTGTCTCCTTCTTTTGTCTGGTTCAATGGTTTCCAAAATGGCCATTACGTTTTGCCCCACGGAAAGTTTCCTAAAAACAGACGTCTCTTGCGGAAGGTAACTAATTCCAAGCCTTGCCCTCAAATAAACGGGCAATTCCGAAATGTTCTGCTCGTCCAGGAAAACCGCACCTTCATCAGGTCTTATCAAACCCGTAATCATGTAGAAAGTAGTTGTCTTGCCGGCTCCATTAGGCCCCAGTAAACCCACGACCTGGCCGGACGAAATACGAAGGCTGACGTTATCAACTACCCGACGGCCGCCGTATTCTTTGACGAGATTTCTGGCTCGCAGCTCTTTTTCAGTAATGATTATTTTTCCTTGTCCTTCTTGGGCTTTACCGGGTTGATGATTGCAGTTATCAAAGAGTCATCACCTCCCAAAAGTTCCGAACGATTTTCATCAAGATAAATCACTATTGTTTGAGCAGCCAGGACGTCCGGACCTTGCCAAAGTCGGGGAGGTCCCTCAGTAAGAGTTATGGTTCTTTTTGAATTGTCGAAAACCGCTTTACCTGCTACGGCCATGCGATCATTCTGTGTCATTTTCACATTACCGGAAGCCGTGATTGATTTTATTCCGCTGGCCGTTTGGAGTTCCCTGCTCACAGGTTTTTTGTGAGATCCGTTTTGCGCTGCGCCTTGCATTTTCTCATCATACATTATGATTAGCCTGTCGCAGGTCAGAACAAGATCACCCTGTTGAACTCTCACAGTCCCTTCGAAAGTTACTTCTTTTCCACCCGCAACATTCTTGGCTGAAAAACGTTTTGAAGTAATATTAATTGGTTGGTCGGATGAACTTAAATCAGTATAATCGTTCTGACAGAAACTATTCTCAGTTGGTATGAAAACAGAGCATACAAGAACCAGTATCGAGAAAAAGCGAAGCATTTTCAAGCCCTCTAAATCACATCGGAAGTTTTCGACCGGGCTCAATCAATTTTACATTAAATAAGCTTGCCTTGACCTCTTGTTCAATAAGCACTTCTTCCTTTTCGACCGACAGCTTCAATCCTTTGCCGGTAAGTTTGAGGTCGCTCCCGGTGAGTGAAACGGGCGCCGTCGTTGCCGCCTCCAGTGAACCCTCTGAATAGTCAACGTCACTGGATGTGAACTCAAAATCCTTGTAACTGATTTTCACACTTCCTTTGGCTGATACAAATCCTGTTTTCTTGTCTAACTTCCCCGATTGAGCGGCCAGATATATCGTGCTCCCAAACCCCCCATGATAAGTCACTTTCGGCAAAGTCAATTCAACGCTGTCCAAAGCGTCTGACACCTGAGCGTTGACTGCCTGAAGGTCCCAGCGGTGAGTCCCAGAGGATGAATAGGTAAAATTTTCAATGTTACTTCCGTTTCCAGATACCTCAGAAGTCTTGAAATCGCCCTGATTTTGTCGAACGAATCGAGAGGCCGCCAAACCAGAAACTAGCAGTATCAAAGCTCCCAATATAAATATTTGAGAAGCCCTCTTCAGATTTTTTAATCTAAAATGTCTTTCAATATGTTTGTGGTCCATATATACCCTGGAACATGTTACTCAGCCATAAAAGCGCCACAACCCTGATGATACCGTAAATTCAGGTATGCCCTTTATATTATCACATTATATCAAATTATACATAATTCAACTAGTTGTTCATCATTGGT
>DYRE01000026.1:0-6780 GCA_020718965.1 Desulfomonile tiedjei | reverse complement strand
GTTGTTCATCATTGGTAATATCGTTTCATCACTTGCGCCCATTTATCCTGAGCTTTCATGATCATTTCAACTATTTCTCTGGCCGCTCCAGATCCTCCAGGAAGAGATGTCACGTAGTGAACCTCCCTTCTTACTTCTATTGGAGCCTCAGGAGTTGTTGCAGCCAGTCCGGCCAATCGAAGAATTGGTATGTCAACTACATCGTCTCCAACAACGGCTATTTCTTCGTTAGTCAAACCACATTCCAGCATGAGTTTTTCCATTACCGGCTTTTTGTCCCATATTCCCTGGAAGATCTTTTCTATACCAAGATCGGCTGCTCTTCGACTGACCACGACAGATGTCCTACCTGTAACAAGGGCTACATCCAATCCACTCCTGATTGCGAGTTTGATTCCATGTCCGTCCCTGACATGAAAAGACTTTATCTCCAGGTCATTTCCGCAAAACACAATTTTTCCATCCGTCAACACGCCATCAACGTCGAAAATTATTAATTTTATCTTCCTGAGGCGATCAATTAGACTTTCGGACTGATTAGACAGACTTTCAGATTCAAATCTCATATTGTTTTTTTGTTGAGGCTTATCTATTGGAATCAAACGGTGAATTTGAATGAGATTCAATAAAAGGGGCTCCAAATCCTTCAGCGCCAATGAGTTGGGTCCGTCACACAACGCCCTATCCGGGTCTGGATGGGTCTCAATGAATATGCCGTTTGCGCCTGCGCCTACCGCAGCGCGGGCCAGTATAGGGGCTAGTGTTCTATCTCCACCAGATCGTCCACAGTCTGTGCCCGGAAATTGCGCTGAATGAGTTGCGTCAAATATTACAGGAAAACCCAGTGGTTTCATTCTGTCGATCGATCGCATGTCCGCTACCAAGTCATTATATCCAAAACTAGTCCCCCGCTCGGTCAGTAAAATCTTCGAGTTTCCCGTTGACAAAATCTTTTCAACGGCATGTCGCATGTCCTGAGGGGCCTGAAACTGTCCCTTTTTTATGTTTACAGTTCTCCCCGTGAGGCCCGCCGCTATCAAAAGATCAGTCTGACGGCTCAGAAACGCCGGTATTTGAACGACGTCCAACGTTTCCCCAGCCTGTTGAGCCTGTTCGGCCGAATGGATGTCTGATACCACTGGTAGACCCGTTAATGATTTGACATCTGAGAGTATCTCCAGACCCTTTTTTATCCCCGGTCCCCTGAAAGAATCGATAGATGTGCGATTGGCTTTGTCAAATGACGATTTGAACAGAATGGGAATTTCATGGGCATTGCTGATTCTGGCGATTTCACTGGCCACTTCCAGCGTACATTCCCGATTTTCAATTACACATGGTCCTGCGATGAAGAAAAGGACTTCCGGCTTGGATAGGTCGTATTTCCCTACTGGTATTTCCTTAGGTTTTGCGCCAGGCATGGTTTTCAAACTCCATGAAAACTGCTATTTACCTTTTGACTCTCTAGAAATTTTGTAATCGAGACAGGCCTTGATATAAGAAGCGAACAACGGATGGGAATCCATAGGTTTAGATTTAAATTCCGGATGAAATTGGCATCCTATAAACCACGGATGATCACTATATTCCACTATTTCAATGAGTTTCCCATCGGGAGAAATCCCTCCGGCCCTAAGTCCTTTTTCTTCGAGTATGTTTCTAAATTCAGGATTAAACTCGTATCGATGTCTATGGCGCTCACTAATCCTGGTCGTTCCATAAATTGTATGACATTCCGAGTTTTCAGGGATGACGCATTCATATGCTCCCAAACGCATTGTGCCGCCCTTGTCGGTGATTGAACGTTGTTCGTCCATTAAGTGGATGACTGGGTACGATGTTTCAGGATTGAATTCGGTCGAATTAGCGCCTTCAAGTTCACAAACGTTTCTCGCAAATTCCACGACCGCCATTTGCATCCCAAGGCAAATTCCGAAAAAAGGGATTTTGTTTTCCCGCGCAAACCTGACCGCTTTTATTTTTCCTTCAATTCCTCTGGAGCCAAAACCACCAGGCACCAATATCCCATCTACATTAGAAAATTCTGAGGTGACGGTTTCACTAGTCAGAAGTTCAGAATCGATAAATTTCAAATTGACCGTGGACCTGTTTTTAACTCCCGCCGCAAATAACGCCTCATTGAGACTTTTGTAGGATTCGTGAAGATTTACATACTTTCCGACTATTCCAATAGTTACAGAAAGTTCCATGGATTTTACGGCTTGAATGAAAGATCTCCATTCATCAAGTATGGGGGCTCGAGTCCAAATATTTAGAAGTTCCACGACTTTTTGATCAAGGCCCTCGTCGTGGAAATTAAGCAGCACCTCATAAATGCAAGTCACATCTTCCGCGGCGATAACCTCTTCTGGTCTGACATTGCAAAATAGAGCTATTTTTTCTTTTATATCCCTGGTGATCTTTTTCTCAGTTCTGCAAATCAAGATGTCCGGTTGAATTCCTACTTCTCGCAATGCTTTGACGCTGTGTTGAGTTGGTTTTGTTTTGACTTCCCCGGAGGCTTTAACAAAAGGAAGAAGAGTGAGGTGAACATACAAAACATTTTGAGGCCCTAAATCCACTCTTAGCTGTCTAATGGCTTCCAGGAAAGGCAGACTTTCAATGTCTCCAACCGTGCCGCCTACTTCAACAATCGCAACATCTACTCCATTTCCTAAGCCCCGTATTTTATCTTTTATTTCGTCAGTGATGTGAGGGATCACCTGTACGGTCTCGCCCAGGTATTCTCCGCGTCTTTCCTTTTGTATTACCGCATCGTAAATTTGACCGGTGGTGAAATTATTTTTCTGGCGTAATATGGCATGGGTGAAACGTTCATAATGGCCAAGATCGAGATCAGTTTCAGCTCCGTCATCCGTGACGAAAACCTCTCCGTGCTGGAAGGGGTTCATGGTGCCCGGATCAACATTGATATAAGGATCCATTTTAAGAAGAGTTACCGTTAAGCCCCGGCATTCCATCAGAGCGCCAATGCTGGCCGCCGACAACCCTTTGCCGAGTGAAGATAGTACTCCGCCAGTTACAAATATAAATTTGGTGCTTTTATACATGTGTCCTCCAGAAAACGCGGGACGCTGATCCTTTTTTGTGACAACATTAATGGGGTTGAAGCCTTCATAACTCAATAAAATGTAAACGATTCTTTATGTTATCCCAAATCAGAGCCTGTTAGAATTTTGTAAATTGCCAGATACTTCTCAGAGGTATTGATAACAACATCTCTGGGAAGTTTAGGAGCCGGTGGCTTTTTATCCCAATTCAGGCTCTCCAGATAATCTCTAACGTATTGTTTGTCCAGAGAAGGAGGGGAGACCCCAGCTTCATATTGATTCATAGGCCAAAAACGTGAAGAATCAGGGGTCAAGATTTCATCGACCAGAGTAAATGCGCCATCTATGATACCAAACTCAAATTTTGTATCAGCTATTATGATCCCTTTCTTTTCTGCCAGGTTGGCTCCAAATCTGTAAATTTCCAAAGTCTTGTCACGCAACCACGCAGCAGCTTCAGAGCCCAAGAGATCAACCGCCTTTTGAAAAGAAATGTTTTGATCGTGGTGACCTGTTTCCGCCTTTGTTGAAGGAGTGAATATCGGCTCAGGGAGTTTCTGACCCTGTTTAAGGCGACTTGGTAGCCGTATTCCGCATATTGAACCAGTTGACTGATATTCTGACCATCCGCTCCCGATAATATAACCTCGAGCGATACATTCGACAGGAAAAACATCAGCTTTCTTGACCAGCATGCTCCGGCCTTTTAGTTGATCCGAATATGACAAAAGTTCCGGCGGATATTCATCAACGTTTCCACTAATAAGATGATTGGGGACAATGTGTCTGGTCTGCCCCATCCAGAAAATGCTCAACTGATTTAGCACCAGACCCTTTTTCGGAATCGGGTCCGGTAAGACAACATCAAACGCCGACAATCGGTCTGTCGAAACGACAAGCAATTTGTCGTCGATCTCATAGATATCTCTTACCTTCCCTCGCCGGACAAGTGGAAGCTTTTCAATATTGGTTTTTGCAACTGTGATTAGGCTCATGAATTTGTTGTCTCCGGTTTTTGCGATGAGATTCGATGAAATTGACTATTCTGAAAGCGGTTGTAAATTATCATTGGAGGTAGGATGATGCAATCAAGTTTAATTGAAAAAAGCATTTCCAAGAAGAATAGATGTAAAGACTGCAACATGTGCCAAGGATGTTCGGAATCCCGTTGCAAGGTCTGTATTGCGTCAAAATGCAACGAAAAAAAAACAAAACGCTCAATTTCAGAGCAAATAGAACTATACAATAAGTTGAACCCCGGACTCACGCCAAGGCCTTGATAAAATGGCCCTCCCGGATTCCGTGTAGTTTTTAGTGTAATTGTCCGGACCCATTTGAAGAAAGACCCATCATTGGAACAAGCCGCTATAGCTTACAAGATCTTTAAAGACCTGGCTGAGGCCATTGAAATAAAACCTAGAGATCGCTGCATAGCAATTATTGGAGCTGGGGGGAAGACGTCGTTGATGTACTTTTTGGCCAAGATCCTGGCTGAAAAAGGGAGATCTGTAATTTGTACAACCACTACCAAGATTTTCCCGCCGTGTTGCCGGCAATCACCCAAGGTAATTTTTTTAAATGACGAATTGCCTGGACTTAAAGAAATAAGTTCAGAAATGGCGATGTGCAGCCAGCTAACAGTTGGCAAGTCAATTGACGCAAATTCCGGGAAAATATTGGGCGTTTCAAACGACCAGATATCGTCCCTTACACAAATAGCGGATCATGTAATAATAGAAGCTGACGGCGCTTCAGGAAAGCCAATAAAAGCACCAGCGCCATACGAACCGGTAATTCCAGGTATGGCCTCCATTGTTATTGCTGTAATTGGACTCGATGCTCTTTTCCAGCCGGTTAATTCCGAAAATATATTTCGCCTGGAAAACTTTATGAAAGTAACCAATTCTTCTCCAGGAGCAATGATAACTCCCGATGTGATCGGACTACTGTCAAGGCATCCTGAAGGACTCCTAAGAAATGTCCCTGATCGATCAACGGTTAGAGTTTTCCTGAACAAAACTGACAGAATCAGAAATTATAAATTGGTTATTGAATCGGCGATACAAATTCTTCAGAATACGGGAGAAAGAATAACATCAGTCATCGCAGGGACTTTATTAGGGACTGGAAGATTATTCAGGAGATTTGAGAGGCGTTAGCTTTGCTCAAGAACTTGAAGCCTCCATGGCGGGGTCATCCCGAAAGTCGTCCTGCTTGGATTCAATAAAAGGATTGAGGACCTCGGATGATTCATCTAAAACCACTGAAAGGGAAGATGGTATCTCAATGTCTTTGTGCAATTTCTTCTTTTGGACCGTCTGAAATGCTTCGGTTCTGACCAGAACCGTTCCGTCGTTATGGACGGCCTCCAAATAGCATTCTGAATTCATCGGAACATTTGTCAAGCGAAAGTTGCCGGTATCATCAATGGGAGAAGTTCCTGTGAAATTACCACTTCTGCAAACACATTTGATTACAAGGTCTTTGGACGAAGCGACGTCCGGTTCCAAAATTGCTCGACCGTGAACCAAGCATCCTTCCGTTAGTAGAGTAACCTCTAAACCCTCGACTCTGCCCGATTCTAATGGGACAGGGTGAGGTAAATCAAAGGTAGCGTATCCACGTTTGTACGCGTGCAATGAATATGCCCCGGATTCATAGGCAATAACTTTAAAGGCTCCATCCTCTGGATTGCTGCGACAGGACTGACCGATTTTATTCCCTTCTGGATCCGACAAATACACAACAGCCGAACCTACCGGAATTCCATCAGCCGTCTTTACAAACCCTTTTACTACAAGTCTTTCCTTTTCCCTGCGTTCGACTTCCTCTAACGAAGGCCTGTCTACAGATGAACAAAATCTAAACTCCTTTGAAGTGGTTGAGTTATTGCGTTCAGTATCCCCATCCACATCCTTGGTAAAATGATTTTGATCTGACGATCCGAACTTTGGTAGAGGATGGTTGGTTCCGTCTAGCGGTGTTGGGGGAAAGACGCCATTCTCATTATTCCCTTTACCAAGACTCCTGATAGCTACAATCCCATCGTCGAGTGGCTGACTCGGTTTCACGAGTGAGGTGGCAGTTTGTCCACCATTGTAGTCAGATGATCTGCGGGAAGGGCCTGTAAATCTAACTTTAGTCCCCTTTGGCTCAGACATCCCCAGAAACGGTATTCGCCAGTTCCATTTTCCAGCTATCCTGGATTGAAAAATTAAGTTCACAATGGAAAGACAAACCACGATAAACAGGATTACATAGGCAAAAAAAGGAAGATGAGTTGCTGCGTAAAACAACCCCGCTTTCTCCTCGCCAGGCATTGGAGGCATTGTAGTGAGAGAAATGGAACGAAACACGAGGACAAACAACGAAACTGCCAGGAAAGTGGCTAGAATGATACTAAAGGGGCGGCTAAGAGCAGACCTACAAATGGTCAGAAATGAATTCCAAGACCAGACATGGCCAAAGTTATAGGGGCGCTCCAGTGACAACGGACCCAATCTCCTAACTTCCAGTCCGCCCTTTTACCAGAGAAGTGCCGGGGCGTTCAACAATACTTCGTGACGGTCCTCTATCACCTGATCAGGATAAAGTAAACCAAAAAAAACGAGAAATTCGAAGAAAACTAAAAGTCTGTCTAAAGAAACCAAGTTGTTGGTTTTTTTGACGCGCATCGATCTCTGGAATCCATCGATCTACGGTTTCCAAA
>DYRE01000025.1 GCA_020718965.1 Desulfomonile tiedjei | reverse complement strand
AAGAAATAATTATTTGTAATCTCACTTTTACATATAACTAGCTATTTTCCAAAAGTATTATATGCGAAAAATTGTTACTCTTCATTGCTGCCGTAACCATTCGACGCTTGCTTATAAGTTTTCAGGGTGGTGTCAGTCAAGCATCGGTCTTGAAAGTTCGCCAAGCGCCTCGTTAACCAGTAAATACAACGCCGTGTCCAGTTTCCCTCGAACTCCGGGCCTATTATAATATCGCCCTTTCAACAGCGCATCAACTATGTAATTGGAGTTAACGGAATCGAGTCCTTCAAGGTCCACAACAGTTACAAGAATAGATTCGGAGAGTCGTCCGAGTTCCGAAGCTTCAATTTCCCTTATCTGATCAAATACCTGAACCCGAACTCCAAATTCGGAGCGTGCCCACGCAACAGGGATTACATGCCCTTCCTCTGACTGCAGAACCCCCGTAAAAAATTGGACTTTCATGGCTTTCCATTCAAACCGGCGCCAACAGTTCGTGCTTTTTCATTTTACTGTAAAGAGTGCTCCTGCTTATTCCCATAACCTGAGCCGCTCTAAATTTGTTCCAGTTGCATTGTTCCAGTACTGATCTGATATGTTCGCGCTCAAGGGTCCCCAAACAAGCGTCTTTAACGCTCGAGCCAAACAATTCGGAATCCCCGGGACGTAACTCCTGCGGTAGATCTTCTGGTCTTATAATCTCCCGCTTGCACATCACCATGGCTCTCTCTACAGCGTTTTCAAGCTGCCTGACATTACCAGGCCAGTAATACCTGAAGATAAGATCCATGGCATCCTGACTAAATTTCACTATTTTCTTGCCTAACCGTTCGTTGAAACTTTCGATGAAGTTGCTAACTAACTGTGGAATATCTTCCTTCCTGTCACGCAAAGGAGGAATGTGGATGTTGATGACATTTAGCCGCCAGTATAGATCTTCCCTGAAGGTCCCCTGGAGCATCGATTTCTTTAGATCCTTGTTGGTAGCGGCTATGATCCTCGCGTCTGTCGAAATAGTGTTTTCCCCACCTACCCTTTCAAAACGCTTTTCCTGTATGACTCTGAGGAGAACAACCTGGGTCGGCAAATTCACTTCACCTATCTCATCAAGAAAGAGCGCTCCACCATCAGCCTGTTCAAACCTGCCTCTTTTTGACTTTATTGCGCCGGTGAAAGCTCCCTTTTCGTGTCCAAATAACTCTGATTGCAAGAGTGTCTCAGCATACGCAGCGCAATTTACAATTACAAATGGTCCATTTCTTCTCTGACTGTATCCATGAATCGCCTTGGCTACTATTTCCTTGCCTGTTCCTGATTCCCCGTGAATGAGAACGTTTGAATCGGACCCCGATATATCCAGAATAAGATCACAAATGCCGCGCATTTTTTCGGATCGCCCCAAGAGATTGGCAAGCTTCTCGGAACTATCCAGTGTTTCGGACAACCTTAGGTTTTCAAGGCGTTCATTCTGTAGGCTTTTGTAAAGCCTCCTAATCCTCATCATGGCGTTTCCCCGAGCCATAAGCTCGTCAGCCTCAAAAGGTTTGGTCAGATAATCATCTCCACCGCTGTTTAACCCCTGAATTTTGAATTCAAGAGAATCGTGAACAGTAAATATGATTATTGGAATATACTGGAATTCGCTATGAGCTTTCAGTTTTGCGGCCATTTCCAAACCGTCCATACCTGGCAGGTTGACGTCCAGAAGAATCAAATCGGGTTCTGACTCACTGCTATTGTCAAGAAATACCAGAGCTTCTTCGGCCGATACAGCGAGATTGGCATCAAATCCGGATCCTCTCAGAAGCTCTACAGTATAGGGGCCGTTGAACAAGTCGTCCTCTACAACTAGGACGCGGCCAAACGGCTGTGATATTTCATTCATGATTAATCACTTCACGAAATGGTATGCCAGTCCATGAGCCACGGCTACAAGGCTTGAGTCCTGATTGCGAACTTCAATGTTCCATAAACTGATTCTCTTCCGAATGTCTATAGGTTTGGCTTCCGCGCTAACAGTATCTCCGGCCCTGGTTGCTTCGAAGTAATTGATTTTCATTTCAGCCGCAAAGGCTGAGTAACCTCGCGAATTGCAGGCTATCGCAAACGCCTGATCAGCTACTGAAAAGATGATTCCCCCGTGACTACGAGCCGCTGAATTGCAATATTCCGGCTTCAGCTTTAAACTGACTCGTGCGTAGGAATCCCGCGCTTCTTCAACAATGATACCCAAAAACCGCGAAAAGGGATCTCCACCAACGACTTCAGCCGCATATCGTAAGGGTTCTGATTCCGGGTCAATGCTTGGCTTAAACTCTTTCAAGGTAATTTAACCCCCTTGAATTCGAAATGTTGGAATCGCTTATAGACATAGTTTGCGATTAGGACAAACTCTACCATAATGCCTTTCTAGAAGGCATGGGGTCCGCCGCGTCCATTGCTTGTGATCGGGTCGCGGGAGCCGAACAAGGCTGGCGTACAATCTTGTTGTGTGTCCTGGCGATGTCCAGAAAGTTTCTAAGTAGAATTCCACCGTCTGGTCTGGAGTTCAGATAGTATTCTGTGTGAGCCTGGACCCCGTAAGCTGGCTTGTCGGGGTGTCTTATTATCTGATACGGACACATTTTATTTGCGGCAAGAGCTACAAAGCCTGCGGGCAGTCGTTTGACTTCATCATAATGGCTTTGGACAAGATTCAAGGACTTTCCCATGCCTAAAAACAATGGGTCCCTGTGAAGGACGTGGACATCGTGCCTACCCTTTTCTGTGGGATTATGCCCATACGGAAAACAGTCGTCCTCTCCTCCCCGAATCGGTCCGACTTTGCCTCCAAATGCTAAAGCCAGAGCCTGATGTCCTCCGCAAATCCCTATAACCGGGATATCGAGATCTTCGACAATTATACGTAAGTCCTTAAAAAAGTTTCGCAGGTCCTGTCCATTCTTACCCTGATATTTACACCATGGAATTCCATTCGGGCTCAAGGCCAAGAACGCCGGCTTTAACTTCATCATGTTCTCAACTGTAATTTCCGAAAAAGGCAGTATAATTCCTCGCCCGTCAGCCCCGAGTCTTTCGAGAGTCTCTTGAACAATTACCGCCTGTTTTGAAGATCTTCCAGTGAACATATTAACAACAATCCAAAGTGGCGCGGCCTCCAAAACAACCGTTTCATTTTTCTTAGATACGGTCTCTTGACCGTTGGCGTCAGCCAAAACATTTGGAGAATGACCATAAGACGATGTAACTAGAATCAAAATCATAAAAATGAACATTATGTTAAATTTCTTCATGATATTCTCTCTCAAATCCGATCTTGATCCGATTCCTAGCAGCGATTCCATGAAATAGATCGTGCTGCCAACCATAATCTCTTATTAAGTCAAGAGCAATAATTAGTAGTGTTAAATCTTGTAGTTTAATAATGTTACCATCCAAATCTCCAATATACTTTACTACTATTCATGTTTCTCTTCAATGGCTCTCTGCGAAAGAACATTGAAAACTTTGACCGGCTTCAATTTCGCCTTCTCACCATCAACATTTACACGAACGATTATCAACAATAGACCCGATTTATCCTGGACCCTATACAGTCTGTCTCCCGAAACAGTAATGGAATCCTCATTCGTGGCAGATTTGAGCGGATAATCGACCCATACACCACAGGCAAGTTTTCCCAGATCCAGGTCAGATATATCCAAAAGGGGAATATGTTTCAAAACGTAAGTAAGATCTACGGTCGATTCAATCAAATCATTCACGGGTGCGCTATTTATGAAATCAACGCTGCGGGCCTTCTTCACATCAAAATTGCCAGAAGCTATTCTTCTGAGAGTCTCAACCCTACCTCCAACCCCTAGACAAACTCCGATGTCTCGCGCCAGGGATCTCACGTATGTACCTTTTGAGCAAATAACATCAACATCCAAATCTGGGGAACTCCATCGAATAACCGTAATTTCAAATATTTCTACTTGCCTTTTTTCCAAACTCGGGAATACACCCTTCCTCGCCAACCTGTAAAGAGGAACCCCGTCCTTTTTGATGGCGGAAAAATGGGGAGGGATTTGTTCGATAGGGCCTTTAAATTTTCTCAAACACGCGTCTATCTGTTCGGCGCTCAAACTGCCAGGATCTCCAGTAACAGATATTGTTCCTTCGCTGTCGCACGTGTCGCTCTCTTCCCCTAATCTGATAGTGACAAGGTATCGTTTCCGGGTTTCGTCCAGGAAATCAAGAGCCCGTGTTGCAACTCCCACCAAAATCACGAGCAAACCCGACGCGGCGGGATCGAGAGTTCCCGTATGTCCTACTTTTACAGAGCGACCAAGACGTCTCCGAACCATCCCCACCACTCTGTTTGATGTAATTCCTATGGGCTTATCTATTAAAAGAATTCCATTGACCACGAGAATTTAACATCCCCGCATACGAAGGAAATGTGACTGTGGAGATGTGTGGTTGAAATGAAGTTGGAAGTTCAGCAGCAGCCTCATAATTGGGGTAGAGTAGGCCAATATTTTCCTACAAATGCAAGTATATCTCTCAGGCGCGCCCTGAAAGCGTGTGGAAGATTGCAGATGTCCGGGCACTTTGCGGGAGACTCTACAGAGGGATCATAGTTGGAAAGGGTATATAGGACGCGTTTCACTGAATTTCTGAGAGCGTCAAGTTGATAGCCCCCTTCGAGTACCAATAACAATCTGTCAGAACAAGTCTGCCAGGCAGATCGCATCAAAATCTTCAACATGGCGTCATAGCCATCTTCAGTGAGACTCATCCCACCGAGCGGATCCTTTTCGTGGGCGTCAAATCCTGCGGAGACCAGAATTAACTGTGGTTGGAAACTTTCCAGAAGCGGGTATATCAGGCGGTCATAAACTGTAATATACTCAGCGTCGCCTGCGCCTGAGGCCAGAGGAACATTGACGGTATATCCTTCGCCTGGACCATGGCCTATCTCACGGATTCCCCCGGTGCCTGGATAATGTGGATATTGATGAGTTGATATAAACAGGACACGCGGATCTTCATAAAAGGAATTCTGCGTTCCATTTCCATGGTGTAAGTCCCAATCGACTATTGCCACTCTATCAAGATTGTGTCTGTTCAAGGCATAATGCGCCGCCACAGCGATGTTGTTGAAAAGACAGAAACCCATTGCCCTCTTATTCTCAGCATGATGACCGGGAGGACGTACCAGGGCAAAACCGTTTCTGATCGTTCCATCAATCACCCCATCCACCAGGCATAGAAGCCCGCCAACAGCAGAAATTGCAGCTTCCCATGAATCGCAGCATGTCGAAGTGTCTGGATCAAGAAAGATAGTTTCGCATCCTTTCGTGTTAAGAATGCGATCGACATATCTAGCATCGTGATTCGCGCATAGTTCTTCCTGAGAAGCTTGTCGCGGTTCGACATAGTCAATGTTGAAGGCGCTTCCAAGCTGGTCAAGCATTTGATAGAGCACCTCCAACCGTTCCGGACTCTCTGGATGATACATCCCCATATTATGTTTCAGATATATTTTGTCTCGAATCAGCCCAGTGGGTTTCATGGTAGATACCGCCGGAAGTTATTAATGAGCACGGTGAACCCTTGCAGACAACTGCCAATAGTGGTCTCAGATAAGGTCTATCCCATTAATTTAGCTTAACATCGGGTTTTGTTTCAGTCAATGAATTTACCACTGGTTTACCACTGGTCTTCATTTCGCTGAATGTGATCACCCCGTTACAACTTTCTCTTCACTTGTCGAGCGCAAACTCGTATTCTCTGAGGAGTATTTTTTGACATCGCAAAATGGAGAGAAAGGAAAGAAAAATGTTGCTAGCCATTGATGTCGGCAACACGAACATCGTCATAGGTCTTTACAAGAATGACGATAAACTTGGATCGTGGAGAGTTCGCACAAATGAAGATGTCACAGCAGATGAATTGTGGGTTATCCTGAAAAACCTCATGTATTGGCAGGGACTTGAAACGAACGGAATCAATGGCCTAATCATCTCTTGTGTTGTGCCTCCTTTGAAAGGAGCGCTAGAAGAGTTGTCCCAAAACTTTCTACATGTTAACCCTCTTTTCGTAGGGCCTGGAATAAAAACCGGGATGCCGATAAGATATGATAATCCTCGCGAAGTGGGGGCCGACAGAATTGTAAACGCTGTGGCCGCCTATGAAAAACTAAAGCGTGAATTAATAGCGGTAGATTTTGGAACCGCTACTACGTTTGATTACATAAACGCGGCTGGAGAATATGAAGGAGGATCAATAGCCCCTGGGGTCAAAATTGCCGCTGAGGCTCTTTTTCATAGCGCTTCAAAACTCTTCAGAGTCGAACTCAGCGCCCCTCCTCAAGTCATAGCCAAAGATACCGCATCGGCGATTCAATCCGGTATTGTATTCGGTTACGCTTCTCTAGTTGACGGTATTCTGGGCCGCATGTTTGAAGAGCTTAAAACGAGGCCCAAGGTTGTAGCCACAGGAGGACTAGCAAAAGTTATTTGCGCTCATACAAGATTTGTTGACGAAGTCGATGATGACCTAACCATGGAAGGCCTGAGAATACTATACAAAAGAAACATGCCGGCAAGAAAAAGGGGAATAAAAGATTAAAAAGCCGTAGAGCTTTCACACTACGGCTTTAATCATGCTAGTGGGCAAAAGTCCTAGAACACTCCTTTAACCTTTCCTGTTTCCACGTCTACGTCTACTCTTCTAAATGCAGGGTTGGAACCAGTGCCCGGCATAAGCGATATAGCTCCAGCGACTGGAACGACGAAACCCGCGCCCTTGTATGTCAAGACATCGCGTATAGGAAGCACCCAGCCCTTGGGAGTTCCTTTTAGGTTCGGGTCATGCGACAGGCTCAGGTGAGTTTTCACCATGCAGGTGCCCAGCTTGGCCAATTCAGGATCGGCTTCCATCTTTTTGGCTTTGGCCTCGGCCTCCGGAGTAAAGCTAACACCATCAGCGCCATAAACCTCTTTCGCTATCAACTCTATGCGTTGGCGCAACGGAAGGCTCAAATCATAAAGGAATTTGAACTCGTTCTTTTCTTCGCAAGCGTCAACGACTGCGTCGGCGAACTCAAGAGCGCCATCGCCACCTTTGAGCCAATGCTGGGAGACAGCGGCACGTGCGCCTGCGGCTTCAGACAATCTCTTTACCGCTGCGATTTCGTTTTTGGTGTCTGTGTAGAAACTGTTGATGCAGACGACAGGATTGATTCCGGCTTTTTTCACTGTCTGAATGTGATGGATCAGGTTTTTACAGCCTTCTTCAACCCAACCGACGTTTTCACCTTCATATTCTTTTGGCATGGGCAGTCCCGGTCTTGGAACCGGCGCTCCACCGTGGCATTTTAGCGCTCTAATCGTAGCGACAACAACAGCGCAATTGGGTTTAAGTCCTGAGAAACGGCACTTTAGGTTCCAGAATTTCTCGAAACCGATATCCGCTCCAAATCCGGATTCCGTAACGTGGTAATCCGCCAATTTCAATCCGATTCTGTCAGCGATAATGGAACTCTGACCAATAGCGATATTCGCGAATGGACCCGCATGCACAAACACCGGCTGGCCTTCAATCGATTGAAGCAGGTTCGGGTTGAGCGCTTCGACCATCCATGCCGTCATGGCCCCGTCGACCTCGAGGTCTCTTGTCGTGACGGGATCACCCTTCTTGTTGTAAGCCACCACGATCTTGCCCATTCTTTCTCGCATGTCTTTGAGGTCTGTAGAAACGGCCAAAATCGCCATGATCTCAGAGGAAACGGCGATGGCGAAGGAGGATTTCATCATGAAACCATCCATCTTTCCACCGATTCCTATGATCATATTGCGGAGCGCCTGTGCGCAAAAGTCAATGATCCAGTTGAATTCCACGTTACGGGGATCTATGTCCAAGCGTTTCAAATTTCTCTTGGCCAGTTCCGCATCGTCATAATTGAATTCATGCTGCATTCTGGAGGTAAGGGCCACCATTGCAAGGTTATGAGCATTCATAATGGCGTTAATGTCGCCCGTCAAACCAAGTGAGAATGGTGTCAGTGGTATACACTGGGCCAACCCACCGCCAGCGGCCGAACCTTTAATGTTCATTGTGGGTCCACCGGATGGCTGCCGGATAGCCGCCACAACCTTTTTACCGCGTTTACCAAGGCCCTCAACCAACCCCATGGAACTCGTGGACTTACCTTCACCCAGAGGAGTGGGTGAGATAGCGGTCACGTCGATATATTTTCCGTCTGGGCGGTCTTTCAGCCTTTTTAGCGCCTTCGCGAAATCGACTTTTCCGACGTAGTGTCCGTGAGGAAGGAGTTCCTCCTCCGCAAGGCCCAATTCGTCTCTCAACTGGTAAACGGTCTTCATTGATTTCTCGGCTTCTTCGGCTACCTGCCAATCAGCCATCTTTGTAGGATCCAACAATGCCATCGATACCTCCTGTGTGACTATTCAGCGTATTTTGTCACGCTGGAACGAAATACTTATTACTCTATTTCCATTTACCCGGACATATCCGGGCGCTCATGATTCCAGAATAAAGCGTTTAGCGTTTCTGAAAATTGCGAGTCCTACTCCTTCTTCGGGTAGTTCTTCTCTAGTCCACCTGGGGTGATTGGTTCTGTCCAGGTAACATTCCGGATGAGGCATCAAACCAAAGATGCGCCCCGTTGGATCGCAGACACCAGCGATGCCATTTGTAGACCCGTTTGGATTAGAGGGATATTCGAGCGTCGGATCAGACTCCCCTAGCTTGGTATAGTAAAGAACTGCCTGGTGTGAACACATCAATCTGTCAATAACGTCTGCCCTCCGCCCAACGACTTTACCTTCCCCATGCCTTACAGGCAAATACAGACTGTCGAGACCAGTGGTAAACACACAGGGCGAAATTTTATCAACCGCCAAACTAACCCAACGATCTTCGAATCGCCCACTATCATTGGCTGTAAGGGATATATCCCTTTCTAAATAGACCTGATCAAAAGCGGGCACAAGGCCCAGTTTGGCCAGTAGCTGAAATCCGTTGCATATTCCCAGAATTAATCCGCCTCGCGCAACAAACTCAATCAAGCTGTCAACGATGTTCATGCCATCAATCTTAGAATGGCGTATCCTGTTTGCACAGGCCTGAGCTGCTCCTAGATCGTCTCCGTCCAGAAAACCCCCGGGAAACACGATGAGCTGGTAGCCCCCTATATCAACTTCCCCACCGACAATGAAGTTCAAGTGCGCGAGATCGATTTTGTTAAAGCCTACAATCTCAAGAGCTCGTCGAGTTTCTATTTCGCAGTTAATTCCGTGACCGGTCACTACCAGCGCATTTAAAGGCATCCTAATCCTTTTGTGAGTCAACGATCTTTCAAAATAATGTCTTAACCGATTCAGTGGCCAAATTCAAATAAGTGGTTGGGAAAATGCCTATATATAAAACAACCAGTACGGTGAGGCTAAGGGCAAGCGCCATTGATGGGCTGAACTTGAGACATTCAGGTTCTACCTCCGGAGCCTCCATATACATCTTCATTACTATTCTAAAATAATAGAACACTGATGCGGCGCTTGTAAGAACACCGATAATAACGAGCCAGATATAACCTGAATCGATGGCGGCGCTGAATATCGTGAACTTTCCAATGAACCCGGCTGTTGGTGGAATACCAGCAAGCGAGAACAGGAATATCGACATTGCAAGAGCCAAAGAGGGATTGGATTTTCCCAGGCCCCTATAATCATCTATGCTTATGTTGGCTTCCCCTTTTCGGCCTACCAGGGTAACAACGGCAAATGCTCCAAGGTTGGTAAAAATGTAGGCTAAAAGATAATAGAGAATTCCCGCAGCGCCCTTTGAAGTGCCGGCGACCATGCCTACAAGAATATATCCAGCGTGAGCGATGCTGGAATAGGCCAGCATTCTCTTGATGTTGGACTGAACTAACGCCGCCAGGTTTCCCAGAATCATAGTCAAGACGGCCAAGATCCACAGAATTTGTGACCAGGTAACCTGCGCCGAACCAAAGCACTCAAAGAAAACTCTAAGGAATGCGGCAAAAGCCGCTGCCTTAACTCCAACTGACATAAAACCTGTTATTGGAGATGGCGCCCCGTCGTAAACATCCGGCGTCCACATGTGAAAGGGCACGACTGCCACTTTGAAACAAAATCCGACCAGCAGAAGACCCATTCCAATCAAACCCATTGTATTTATGGAACCGGCCTGAAAATATTTTGCCAAACCAGCCAGCGACAAAGAACCACTCGCTCCATATAGAAGAGCGGCTCCGTACAAAAAAAGGCCGCTAGAAAAAGCCCCCAACAACAAATACTTGAGGCTGGCCTCGGAAGCCTTGGAACTTTTTGGAAGGATCCCGGTTAAAACATAGACTGCAATGGACAGAGTTTCGAGACCCACGAAAATCATTAGCAAATGAGCGCCGGAAACCATGAACATCATCCCAACAGCCGAGAAAAGCAGAATAGCGTAATACTCATACAGATCAAGCACTTGATCTGTGAGATATTTCATAGAAATAAGAATGGTCAATCCGACTGAAAGAAGAATCAGGAGATTGAAGAACCAAGTGAAAGTGTCCAGAGAAACCATGCCGCTGAACGCTGGTGTATTCATGAAACGTAATGGAGCGTTGGCTGCCAGCGCTATTAGGACCCCTGTGAATCCTATGATCGCTCCAACAGTCGCTGCGCCTTTTCGGATAAACAGGCCCAATAGCGTAGCCAACAAACCAGCCACGCCGATAATCAGCGCCGGCAGGACGCCTCCAAGATTAATTTCAGGCACTGGGATCATCCCGATCGCTCCCACTTCTAATTTTCATTTCTCGGCACGGAATCCGTACCGGAGTAAACCAGGCTGATTTTTTCCGCATTCGGCAATGTTTGCGTCTCTGATTTCTCAAGGGCGAGCACTGCAGCTCTTTTCTTTTCCACATGCTGGATGAAGTTCTTAACTGATGGCTCCATCGGCTTGAGAAATGTGTTTGGATAAACGCCTATCCAGACAACAAAGATTAGTATTGGAACCAAAACTGCGACTTCTCGAGCATCTATATCCCTCAGGTTCAGGTTCTTTGCATTTGTAACTTCACCGAACATGACCCTCTGAAACATCCAGAGCATGTAGACAGCCGCAAAAATGACTCCCGAGCATGCAAAAACAGCATACCAAGTTAACGCCTCGACTTTGAATGATCCCAGCAGGATGAGAAATTCTCCGACAAAACCATTTAGCCCGGGCAATCCGATCGAGGATAATGTGAATATCATGAAGAATACCGCAAAAAGGGGCATGACCTTAGACAATCCGCCGAATTCAGCTATCAGTCGAGTATGCCTTCTCTCGTAAACCATGCCTACAATGAGAAAGAGAGCCCCTGTGCTGAGTCCATGGTTGATCATCTGAATAATACTGCCCTGGACTCCCTGGAAGTTTAAAGCGAACATCCCAAGCATGACGAATCCCAGATGGCTCACGCTAGAGAAGGCCACCAACCTCTTCACGTCCTCCTGGACCATAGCAACCCACGCCCCGTATATTATGCCTATTACCGCCAGGAGACACACCCACCAGACAGCGTCTACAGCGGCATTTGGAAAAAGCGGTATGGCAAATCTTATAAACCCGTAAGTTCCCATCTTCAGCAGGACAGCCGCCAACACCACACTTCCCACGGTTGGCGCTTCCGTATGGGCGTCTGGAAGCCATGTGTGAAAAGGAAACATAGGCACTTTGATCGCAAATGCCAGGAAAAAGGCAAGGAACAGCCAAAACTGAGCTTGTAAAGGAACCGCATAGTCGTAAAGTTTAAGCAGATCGAAGGTGTATACACCTGAACTCTTACCAGCCATGAAATACAGAACCAGTATACCCACTAACATCAGTAGGCTACCAACTATTGTGTAAAGCACAAACTTAATTGCCGCATAGAGCCGTCTGGCTGGATTTCCCCAGACTCCTATCAGGAGATACATTGGTATCAGCATGATTTCCCAAAACACATAAAAAAGAAACAGATCAAGGGAAACAAAGACACCTATCATTCCAACCTGAAGAAATAAGAGGCAAATCATAAATTCCTTGACTCTTGAGGTAATGTCCTTCCATGAAGCCAAAACCAGAATGGGGCCAAGAAAAGTTGTCAGCAAGACCAGGAATAGACTGATTCCATCCACTCCAAGCTTGTAGGAAATCCCCCATTCCTTCACCCATGGATAATTCTCCACAAACTGCATAGACTCAAGAGAAGGGTCAAAACCGAAGTAAATGAAGAGACTTAAGACAAAGTCTATCAGCATAGTCACGATGGTGACCCATCGAAGTGTCTCTAAACATTCCCTGTTGATGAACAAGATGACCAGAGCGCCCAACAGAGGAATAAACGTGATAAGGCTCAAAAAATGCGAAACATTTTCCATGAACGCCACGCCTCCATGTCCTATCTCAATAGCAAGTAACCGATTACGACAATGGCCCCCACCAGTATCGACAGGGCATAATCTTTAACAAGGCCTGTTTGAAGCAGTCTCAGGACGCTTCCCAAAGCCCTCACAACAGCGGCCACTCCGTTGACGGCGCCATCGATCACCGCCTCATCGAATTTTTTCCATACGAATCTAGAAAACTCGACGATTGAATTTACAAATAGAAAATCGTAAAGCTCATCGATCCAGTATTTGTTGTATACGAGCCTATGTAGGCCCGAAAATCTCTCCACAATTCTGCCAGGGGTCTCCGGGCTTGAGATATACATAAATCTTGCCACTAGCAGACCAAATATTGCGATCCCCAGCGAAACAGCCATCAAGATTATCTCTAGAGTGATGTCATGATGGCCTGTGTGATGAACCCCATGATCAATTATCGCTTTGGCCGGGGCAAAAACCGGTCCGATAAAATCGCCAAAAACATGACCACCCTGTATAATCGGAATACCCACCAATCCACCGACCAATGACAAAAACGCCAAGACCATCAAAGGAAC
>DYRE01000329.1 GCA_020718965.1 Desulfomonile tiedjei | reverse complement strand
AAGATGGTTTCCTGTGACCCAGTCATGAGAATAGGAGACCCCGTAAGCTTGAGTAGAATCGAGGAAGAGCATATCAGAAGGGTGCTCGCAAAGAGCAAATCTTTACAGGAAGCCGCTGATACACTTGGTATAGATCAGGCCACGCTTTGGCGTCGGAGAAAACAATATGGAATCTAGTCAATAAGATCGGATTTCGGTCATTTTAATTGAGTCTATGCGTCTTGCATTATGCAAGGTCCGTTTAGTCATCCCAGTGCAAATCTCAATCCTGCAGAACAAAGGGTTACCACAACCTATTGTAATCAAAATATAATTTCTATTAGAGCTTTGGCGCCATACTTGCCTTTCATGATTTAAGGAGGAATCAGCATGCTTGGAATTAGGCAGAAGCTGTCTCTTGGGTTCGGAGGATTGCTGGCCGTAATTGTGATGCTCGGTCTGGAGAGTGTCTCGTTGCTCTCCGAACTCGGAGGCTCAATAGATGTGATCCTTAGGGAAAATTATCGTAGCGTGATTGCCAGTCAAGAAATGAAGGAGGCGCTGGAGCGAATGGACAGCGGAATGCTGTTCACTCTCCTGGGCTATCAGAGAGAAGGTCTCGATCTCATAACCGAAAACAAAACCATTTTTTTGAAGGCTATGAAGTCCGAACTTGAAAATATTACTATTCCGGGGGAACAAGAGAAGGCGATTCATATTAGAAGTCTTTTCAACCAATATGAAGAAACGATTGAATCGGTGACTCAGCCAGAGCTATCCCATGAGGTAAGGATGGAAGCCTACTTCCAAAAGATTTTGCCTTTGTTCCAATCAATAAAAGCAACCGCTGACGAAATCCTGAACATAAACCAACAAAACATGAGTGACGCCAACCAGGAGGCTCGGATAAAGTCTCAGGCCGCTCGCCAACGCATGATGATACTGCTCGTAGTGGGTGTTTTGTTGGCGGCGCTTTTTATGCTTCTCACCGAAAGGTGGATTCTTAAACCTTTAGCCGGCTTGACCCTGTCGGCCCAGGAAATTAAGTCCGGAAACCTTGATTTGTTCATCCTTTCCCGCTCCAGAGATGAAATAGGAACTCTCGCCCAAGCTTTCAATGAAATGGCCGCAGGCCTTAGAGAGTCAAGACGTGTTGATAGGGCAAATTGGAGCCACATGAAACGATCCACTGAACTGGCCTTTAAGGTTTTGCCGGAAGCTGTGGCTATAGTGGACGCAGAGGGAATTGTCCAAATTGTAAGCGACACTGCAACAGAGCTGTTCGGTATGCTCCCCAAGGAAAATATCAACAATCCAATTTTCCACGAAATGGTTGAACTCTTCAACGAAGCGATTAGCACCGGACTTCCCGCAGAAACCAATAAAGGGACGTATCTAATTCAGAGATTTGTTAACGGTAAAGAATTTTATTTTCGCCCCAAAGTGGTTCCTGTTTTAGACACCGATCGGAATCCGACCGGCGTGATAATCTTGTTGACGGATGTCACTCTGGAAAGGGAACAAAACGAGATAAAAAGGGGGCTGGTTTCCACGGTATCTCACCAGCTCAAAACACCACTGACGTCGATTCGGATGTCACTTCATCTGTTACTCGAGGAAAAAGTTGGGGCGCTAACGGAAAAACAGGCTGAACTCTTGGTCGCGGCCAGGGAAGAAAGCGATCGCCTGCACGCAATCCTGGAGAGATTGCTCAGTATAAGCCGAATAGAATCCGGAAAAAACAACATGGAACTCAAGAGCGTTAGGCCTTACGAATTGGTTTTTGAATCAGTTGAACCCTTTCGTAGTTCGGCTGTGGACAGAGGACTCACACTGGAAATTCAATTGCCCAACGACCTGCCCGAGGTATCGGCTGACCCGGTGATGGTTTCACAGGTATTTGCCAATCTAGTTTCTAACGCATTGAAATATACTAGTCCTGGCGGTCTGATTCGTGTATTCGCACAGACCATCGATGATTTTGTACAGTTTTCCGTCTCAGACACTGGAATGGGGATCCCTGCCCAATACCTCAAGAAGATTCTGGAACATTTTTTCCGAGTCCCGGGGCAAACCGTAGAATCAGGTTTAGGTTTAGGACTTTCAATTGTTCAGGAGATCGTGGAGGCTCATGGAGGAACGATCTCCGTTGAAAGTCTTGAATCTGAAGGAAGCGTTTTTGCGTTTACTTTAAGGCGCTATGATAAAACCTTTGAGGAGGAATCAAAGTATGATTGATTCAATCTTCGTCGTCAGTCTCACAATTTTTTACGGGCTGTGCGCTTTATATTGCCTCGCATGGGAAAGGATCTAAACCATGTTCGATATAATTGTCGGCCTCATAGGCGTGATTCTTATCGTGTATTTATTTGTAACTGTTCTAAGACCAGAGAAGTTCTGAAGGGGTAAAGCGTCATGGACCATTTCGGATGGATACAATTAACGCTGTTTGTTGGTCTTTTGCTCGTTCTTACAAAACCGATGGGGGTCTACTTGACCAAAGTCCTGGATGTTGAGGGCAAGACTTTTTTGGACCGTTTAATTGGACCCGTGGAGCGGTTGTTTTATTCTTTGCTGGGTATTGATCCTAAGAAGGAACAGGACTGGAAACAGTATTCGTTTTCCTTGCTTGCTTTTAGCCTTGTGGGGACATTGTTTACCTATGCGATCCTTCGATTACAACATCTACTGCCATTGAATCCTCAAGGATTTGGACCCGTTTCTGGCCAACTTTCTTTTAATTCTACTCCGACAAATAGCTAAGATAAAGCATCTTAAATCAACATTCG
>DYRE01000328.1 GCA_020718965.1 Desulfomonile tiedjei | reverse complement strand
TTTCTATGCGAGCCAGCGCACAAATGTTCTTTACTCCCGAGCGCATGTTGTGAAAAGTTTATCATCAAAGGGTTTTCATTAGAAGCACAACTATTGCATAATGATCTTAAGTCAACCCATATCGATTTGGAGATTGCAATGCCCGTAAAAAAACAACTAGAGGTTATGCTGGCGGACGCTCCGGGTGAACTCGCCAAACTTACCGATATCCTCAAACAGGAGCGCATAAATATTGAAGCGCTGAGTATTCAAGACGCGAACGAATATCTGCTGGCGCTTTATGACGTGCGAAGTCAAACGGGTCGCAGGGTAGCTCCACGGGATTATTACGAAGCCATCTTGCAGGAATCCGTGAAGTATTCAATGATTCGTATGATAACCGATAACCCCGATAAGGCCATTGAGGCTCTGAACGAAGCAGGATACAAAATTAAGGCTCAGGAGGTCGTCGGGATGATCCTGGACAATACCCCCGGGATTCTCAACACAATTGCCAGGGCGTTCGGAGACGCTGGGATTAACATATCCTACACATACGGTTCCGGCTTTTCCGACAGTGATGCGGCGTTATTCATTTTCAAGGTTTCAGATATGAAAAAGGCCCTTGAATTGTTCCCAACCGGAAAGCCATAATGATATCAGTGTAATCTAAAATCGACCAGTTTATATTATGTCCGATAAGATATATTATGTTAACTAGAAGTTACAGCAGTTCCTTTTTTGTTGGGATCGATTCCTTATGAGCTTCGGGGATCAGCCTACGAGACTGAGCGTGGCAATTATCACGCTCAACGAAGAAGACCGCATCGAGCGCCTCCTAAGAAGCGTTTCTTTTGCCCACGAAATTGTCGTAGTTGATTCCGGTAGCACTGACAGGACACGCGAAATCTGTGAAGGCTTTGATGTTCGTTTTTATCATCACGACTGGGAGGGTTACACGCGCCAGAAGCAGTTTGCTCTGGGTTTGACTACTGGGGACTGGATCCTGTCCCTTGACGCTGACGAAGTTATTACGGATGAAGGTCGTTGCGAGATTCTAGGTTCTCTGGCTAATGTCGATGCCACGGTTAATGGTTTTTCTTTTCCACGTCTAAGCCGATACCTGAATCGGTGGATTCGGCATGGGGGATGGTTTCCAGACAGGAAGGTCAGGCTGGTCAGGCGCGGCATGGGCCGCTGGATCGGTGAAGCGCTTCATGAAAAGCTGGAAGTTACGGGTAGAGTCCAGAACATGGTTAATCCCATACTCCATTATGTGTATCGCGATATCTCCGACCAGATCAACACTATAAACCATTTCTCATCCACTTTCGCGGCGGAGAAGAAATGCCGCTTTCCCGGATTTTACGTGGTCCTGGGTATTTTTCACGCTATCGGTAAATTCCTGGAATGCGCGATCTGGAAGCTTGGCCTTCTGGATGGACTTCCTGGACTTATTATAGCCCTTAATAGCGCATTTTACATTTTCCTGAAACACGCGAAAACATGGGAAAGATCGGCAACCAAAAGGTCATGAAATCGATTACTTTGGCCATGGAGAATTTTAGCCGTTTCTCCGGAGGGGCCGAATCCTATGTCGTTGAATTATCTGAAACACTTGCGCAACAAGGATGGGAGGTTCACCTTGTTGGATATTCCTGGGATGGCGTCCCCTCGGGAGCTATATTTCACAAGATTCCGCAACCCCCAAAGCTGGTCCCCCCTTTCCTTCGCATCCTTCATTTCGCTTTCAAACACCGGACAATTGTCAAAAAATTGCGAACGCATGTTGTGATGGGTTTTGGCGCCACCATTGAAATGAACGTTTACCAGAGTCACGGTGGAGTCCATTTCTATAGCTGTCTCAGAAAAATCCGTGCGGAGACCAACCCGTTCATACGTCTTGCCAAGACTGTCTTCACTTTTGTGTCGCCCAAGAGCCTTGCCCGGTCATGGATTGAGAGCGCCCCCTTTCGCATGAAAAACCGTCCGGTTATTATCGCAATTTCAGACATGCTCAGGGACGACATTTGCCGAAGATTCGCCATGAAAAAGGAAGATGTGCAACTAGTCTACAATGGCGTTGATTTGAAGAAATTCGCAAAGGACAGAGACCATGAATCCAGAAAGGCGCTGAGGAATCAGCTCGGTTTTGGAACGGATAGGGTGTTATTTCTTTTCATGGCTTACGATTTCAGAAAGAAAGGTGTCAAATACCTGATTCAGGCTGCGGCGAGACTCCGGGACAAGCTTGGATCTCAAAGCTTTGGCGTTGCCATTGTTGGCTCGAAGCCCTCCCCTGCTCTCCTCAATCTGATTGATGGATTGGAGCTTGCCTCGTTGGTGATTTTCAGAGGCCCAACTAAAAATCCCGAAGATTATTACAACGCTTGCGATGTGTTTGTATTGCCTACATTTTATGACGCGTGCTCTCTAGTTGTATTTGAAGCTATGGCCGCAGGGCTCCCTGTAATTACTACCCGGTACAACGGCGCCTCAGGAATAATAACTAATGGACGAGACGGCATGGTTCTGGAAGACCCTTTGAATATTGAGAAAATGGCCTCAGCGATGGAAGCGTTCCTGGAAGTTCCATTTCTGAAAACTTCGTCCAATATGGCCAGAAAAACAGCGTCACACTATTCAAAAGAAGCCAACCACAACAGAATAATCTCTATCCTCGAGAGCGTTTTGAATGACAGACCCGGATCATGATTTTTAGCGCATGACCCCGAAAAGTTCACTGTAATTATATTACAATTATTGGGGTATCCGGATGTCTCCCGTTACCCCAAGATGTTGTGGTCTGCCTCGT
>DYRE01000327.1 GCA_020718965.1 Desulfomonile tiedjei | reverse complement strand
ACACTGCCTCCATCACTGCTAAATGAACAGTCCCAAGCGTTGAGAAAATTAGAATCCCAAGGTTGGCCGTTTACGGCAATGTTCCAGAGCCCTTTAAGGAATCCAGTTACATCACCTTCCGACAATGCTTCGAGCTGCATATTCCCCGCCGCTGAAGCTCCGTCAGGGCTTATCTCCATGCTTCGCATCTGGATAAATTTATTTTCCCAGACTTCGCCGTTTAGCGAAACTCCATATCCTTCTGAAGTCCTGATGTTTGCGGCCGCCCCTTTACCATTCTCACTAAACTTCAGGTTCCAGACGTATTCAAAAGAATCTTCCCAGGGACGATCATCTTCAATCACCGTCCACTCGTCTTCGTTCATCCCAAGACAAAAAAGCCTCCCGTCAGGACTAAACCGTAGCGACCAGGCCTTTTCAAAAGAGTTCTCCCAAGTTTCGCCGTTAACACAGGGAGTGAAGGTTTCATCTTCGTTTTGAACTAAGACAGCCACCTTCTCACCATCGGGACTAGCGACGAATTCCTGGACTTCGTTGAAATCCGATTGCAATTGGGCAATGTTCGAAATTTCTCGTGATGAGGGATCCCAGTCCCAAGTGTCTTTATCAGGGTAAAACAGCGGGCTCATTTGCTCCTCCATGAAAGGGAGTTCCTATCTTCGATTTTGACAGCTACCTCAACCTATTTAACCTACTGCTCTGTGCCGGCATACATGGTCTAACTAACAGGTTCAGCCCCTTTTAAGCTATCAGTTCCCCGTCAGTAGACTCCAGCGGCATAACCGCAGGGCTTGATTCCGATTCTGCGCCTGGCTCTTGCCCGTAAGGAAGCCGAACAGTAAAGGTTGTTCCAACTCCCTCTGCGCTCTCGAAATAGATTTCACCACCGTGCTCTGCTATTATCTTGCTCGTTACCAAAAGACCAAGGCCGGTGCCTCTATTTCCTTTGGTCGAATAAAAACTTGAGAAAACCTTTCTTTTGGTCTCATCATTCATGCCGGCCCCATTATCCGAAATCTCGAAAATGACTCCGCCTGCGCTGTCCTCGAGCGTTCGAACCACGATTTTGTGAGACTCCTTTTTCGTGTCCATTTCACAGGCGTCTATTGCGTTCGTCACCAGGTTTGAAAGGCTGGTGTGAATCCCTCGTTGATCCAGGAAAACCTTGACCATTTTTCCAAGATTTGGATCAAACTGTCTTTCTATTGTAATAGACTTTTCGTTGGCCTTGATTTCAAACAGAGAGCAGACTTCTTCAGCTAGTACGTTTGGATCCGTGCCTTCATACTGAGGCCTTCGTTCCTTGGAATACGCCAGGAGGTCCTTGACCAGATCGGATATACGGTGGATATTGTTTTTCACCATACTCCATCCACGATCCATCAATTTCGAATCGTTGTCCTCGATAGCTGTTTCAACAACGTAGACTCCGCCCTCAAGACCCTGAATTATATTTTTTATGCCGTGGGCAAGACCAGCGACCGTCTGCCCGACCACTGCCAGCCGGTCAGAAACCTGTTTTTCGCGTTCCAATAGCTTTATGTCCCTCAGATCCTCGGTGAATGCTACCGCCCCAACAGGTCTGCCCAGGTCAAACAGAATAAGTCCTGAAAATCTTACAGGGATAGCCTCTCCGTCGCTCGAATAAACTACGGCTTCCTGTTCAACCAGTCGTGTCTCTGGAAGTTCTCGTCCAAGTTGTGAGGCCAGGATCATTTCTACGAATTCTTTCGGGAAATACTTCGTAAGGTCTGTGTCACCTATGGCCTGCTGAAATTCGTAACCCAGAAGCCTTTGAGCGGCTTCGTTGTATATGGCTATTTTACCGTTTTCATCTGTAGCAATAATTCCATGGATGGAATTATCAATCAAATTCGTCTGGAAATCCTTGGAAACTCTCAATTGGTGTTCAAGTTTCACGCGATCTCTGACATCGACTGCGATAAGCATAGAATAGATGACTTTACCCTTGTCGTTGAAAATCGGCGACGTGTAGCTGATATAGTTGGCATCCTGACCAGCTACATCCAAACCGCAATGTTCTTTTGTATATTTCTCTCCTTCTGCGAAGGTCCGAATCGCATGGCAATCCTCGCATCTCTCGCTCCGGTTTTTGAAAACTTCGTAACAGTGCATTCCGACCCCCCCCTTGAATAGGGAAGTCACGTGAGCATTCTGACGAACAATACGGAAGTCCTCGTCTATAACACAAATAGAACAGGGCACCTGTTCGAAGAGATTCTTGTATTCCCCCCTACTGCGAATCAGTTCCAGGGTTCGCCTCCTGATCTGATCTCGCATGAGGTTGAATGACGTAGCCAATTCTCCCAGTTGGTCCTTGGATTCAACCGGAGTTTTATAGCCGAAGTCTCCTGCGGCTACCTTCTGCATGGCAATCTGTAACCTGCTCACAGGCTTATGAACTCTAAAGAGAATATAGAGCGCTATTGTTCCAAGCACTGCGATAAAAGTCCATATTCCTATTAATACGACTTTGACCACTAAAGACTGGATGTGAGCGTCAAAACGGTTTAGCCGCATTTTCATATCGAGAACACCCAGGACCTTTTGATCTTCTGGATGAACGTGACATGCGGCCGTAAAGCAGCTCTTTTCATTGTATATGGGGGTTATCATTCCCAAAATTCTATCTTTTCCCTGATACTCAATCCGTGTGCGTCTGTCTGTAACCACTTCGCTAAAAAGTTTATCACGGGAATGACATCTCAGACACGCTTCAGATTTTATGTCTACCTTTCTTCCAACCTCCTCTGGATGATTGGAAAATTTCACA
>DYRE01000326.1 GCA_020718965.1 Desulfomonile tiedjei | reverse complement strand
GCCTCCTTACGAATAGAAAGTAGCCGGGACATTTTCTCGATATAGGTGTTTTCCACGATTGTAGAGCAGACTACACTATTGAGCTACTCAAAAGGAGGAACACCACAATTTTTTCTGGAAATGTCTGAAACAGCGCACAAAATGTTGTCAGCCCTAGTTAAAGGGAATTAGGCTAATTCAGATGGCCTCGACCCGGCATCGTACGAACCGATGTAGAGGCGTCGCGGCTATTGGGTCCCTATTCGTGTTTTTCGTAAGCCGGTTAACATTCGCCCCATATTTCTTCCCCTGATAAACAAGACCAAACCCATGCGGAATAACCACGTGACCAACCTGACAATGTTCGTCAATTTCGAGTTCGATGTCTTCAGAACCTGCTTCCGTAGTGACTCGAACCCATTGTTCATCGTTCAACCCCAGGTTGGTGGCGTCATCCGGATGCATGAGAATGGAACAGGGTCTTATTTTACCTTCGTTCCAATGAGGTGAGCGCATAATGGTGTTTGCATTGTAATCCATGTGTCTTCCGGCCGAAAGAATCAACGGAAACCTTGGGTCTGTCGCCAAAGCCGCCTTTTCAGATTCTGGATTCAGGTCTTTCAAAGGCCCTGAAAGCTCAGGGATCAAAATATTGACGCGTCCGTCCTGCGTTTTTAACTCTTTGAGATTGTTAGACACATCGTTCTGGCCTATCCACAGGCCTTCCGGATGATCCAGAATCGCCTTGAATATTACTTCTCCCATTTCAGGTCCGGATGGAAAACCTATCCTGGTCGCGTTTTCACGAAATGACTTGGGAAGTGTCTGGAGCAAGCCCCATAAAACGGCAAGGTTTGCTGAGCCTAATGCAGCTCCCAATGTCTTGCCAACGATGAATGGAAGTACATTTCCAGCTCTGGGTTCATCCTGAATGTAGGAAAGAAGCCCCATGCCAAAAGTCATACGATCCTTCATCGCCGCTTCATACAGGGATTGAGGAATCTTCGGTATTATTCCCAACCTTTCAGCGAGCCCAATGAGGATCTCGCTTTCCTCCCGGGCATTACCCTCAGTCTCTACAACTGGTTTGCGCATCTGAAAAAAGATATTCGGATAGGTCCATGAGAAAAATGTTCCGTCCCATTTCTCATAAGCCGACCGAGCGGGAAGCACGTAATGGGAAACTGCCGCTGTTTCACTCATTGCAACATCTATGGTTACAAGAAGATCCAGCTCTTTGAACGCCTTCTCATAGGCCGTAGTGTCGGCATACGAACGAAGAGGATTGGCGCCGCTGACAATGACAGCCCTCAACCTGTCAGGATTGTCGTTCAGGATTTCTTCCGGCATCACGTTCGGTGGAAATGTCCCCATTATTGCCGGAAAGCCGGTTTTCACAGTTCGCCATGTCTTTGGGTCCCTTTCGTCAGAGTGAGAACCAATGGGCATCAGATGACCAGGGATCAAATTTCCGCCTGAAGTTCCTATTCGACCGCAGATCGTCATAAGAATCAGTTCCAGGTACGAGGACAGGGTGCTATGACGTCCCATGAGGATTCCCAGGTCAGAGTGATAGGACCATTTTCGGGTAGTCATCAAATAGAGCAAATCTCTGAACTGGCTATAATCTATCCCACAGACACTCACTGCGGATTTGTAGTCGAATCCTTCAAATAACGGGAGCGCTGTTTCATGTCCTGATACATGTTTGGCTATGTAGTCTCCATGCGATAACCCTTCTTCAAGGATAACCGTTATGAGGGCTTTTAATAAAAGAGCGTCCGTTCCAGGCCTTATTGCCAGGCGCATATCAGCTTTTTCGGCGGTTTCCGATCGTCTCGGATCTACAACCACAAGTAGTTTGTCGGGGTCGTCACTGATTCGCTTCAAATGTCTTCTCGCCTGTGGCATTTGATGACTCAACCAACCATTCCAGCCCCAGGCTACAAGCATGTCAGTGTTTTCAATGTCAGGGATGGTCCCTAAATACTGTCGTCCCAATCCTCGTCCGTTTACCCAGAAATATCCGGTAAGTTCCTGCGCCAGAGGGCTGTAGTGATAAAAAGAACCCAGCGACCGGAGCAACCTCACACCCAGGGCAGCCTCAAAATGACATCCCTGTCCCCCACCTCCCATGTAGGCCAATGCTCTGGGACCATGATCGCCGACCACCTGTTTGAGTTTTGCGGCTATTTCATCCAGGGCTTCATCCCAGGATATTTCCACGAAATTGTCGCCCACACGCTTCAGAGGGGCCTTCAGCCTATCGGCGTTGTGCTGGTAGTGGGCTATTTTCATGCCTTTTCGACAACAGTAGCCTTCACTCCGGAGATTGTCCCGGTCTGGTCGAACTTTGACTATCCGGTTTTCTTCAACCAGCATTTCCAAACCACAATTTTGAGCGCAGCAGACACACGCTGTTTTTTTCCAAGTCGCCATGTTTATTCTCCCTTATTTAGTTAGTATACTAAATAGTGGCCTTACAAACTATTGCCTTGTTTGGTTCTTGACAAACCATAGTACATAACTATGATTCAACTTATATTTCAACGAGCAGTGTTAATGACGCTTTGACTGTGGACGCTGATTATTTTGTACTCTAACTAGTTTCCTTCTCCGTGTCAAATGGATTCTGTGGCGCCAATGCCAGCAAAAAGCGGCCTGATCTATGACAAGTGAGTAAGGCCAAAAGGCTCTAATACTATTTTGTTGACGGACAAGTAATATTTAGACATGTCGGAAGCCATTCAGGCAGGACAGTAATTCTAATGAGAACTTTGAGCAATAACTATCTGGAATGTTTGATGGGCTTGATAGA
>DYRE01000024.1 GCA_020718965.1 Desulfomonile tiedjei | reverse complement strand
AACTAATACCGTAACCGTGGTTATTACGCAAACAAAAGACACAAAGCCCAACAACCAGGAAACCATCAGCGTACCTATCCAGAACAGAATCCAGAAAGCCTCCAAACCTTGTCACTCGACCTGTCAGCCTCGCAAATTGTCCATCTACGCCATCTAGTACTTGTGATAAAGAGGCAAAACAACCGGCCAAAAAACCCAAACTGAGGGCGAAAAGTACGCCAGCGGTGATCCCGAGAGTCATAGCGACAACTGTGATCATCCAGGGTTTAATCCAACTGTGCCCAACAAGAGAAACCGTTATGCGTGCTGAAAGGTGCACTTTAATCCATCTCAATATGAAACGGTCCGTGGGCTTGGTCATCCACACTGATTCGGATTCAATTAACATCAAATACCCTTCGCTTTAGAAGTCATCGATTGAATTGAGTTTAATTTGTGATACTTTTGAAGATAGCAAAAAACTGTGACAACTGTCCACGCAAACAACGTTAGACATCAACTGTAAAAGCTTACAGCCTAGATAGCTCAACGATACGAAAGAAGGGCTCATGAAAAAAATTAAAGTTGCCATTGTCGGCGTAGGAAATTGCGCAAGCTCATTGATTCAAGGTGTCAAGTATTATGAATCAGAAGGCCCTAACTCCACCATTGGTTTAATGCACCCAAAAATCGGTCCATATTCTGCATCTGACATTGAAGTGGTAGCCGCTTTTGACGTTGATGCTAGAAAAGTCGGCAAAGACGTATGCGAGGCTATCTTCAGCCAGCCGAATTGCTGCGTGAACATTGTAAACGACTGCCCACCAACTGGGGTCATCGTCCAGATGGGGGCGGTGCTGGATGGAATATCTTTACACATGAAAGATTATTCCGGATCGGAATCATTTGTGCTGTCTGATAAAAAAGAACCGGACAGGAAAGAGATAGTGAACATCTTCAGGCAATCCAAGGCCGAAATTATGCTGAATTATCTTCCAGTAGGTTCAGAAGTTGCTACGGCGTTTTACATCGAGTGCGCGTTGGAAGCCCGTATGGGGGTAATCAACAACATCCCTGTTTTTGTGGCTAGCAACAAAGTTTGGGCCAGTCGGTTTAAAGAAGCCGGCCTCCCAGTTCTAGGCGACGATATAAAATCACAATTGGGAGCGACCATTGTTCACAGAGTTCTTTCGCATCTTTTGAGCAACCGGGGTGTAAAAATTGATAACACATACCAATTAAATGTAGGCGGTAACACGGATTTCCTGAATATGTTGAACAGGGACAGACTCAAATCGAAAAAGATATCCAAGACCGAAGCAGTACAAGCGGTAATCACCGATAAGCTACCGGATGAGCGGATTCACGTTGGACCAAGTGATTATGTGCCTTGGTTAAAAGATAACAAAATTTGTTTTATGAGAATCGACGGAAGGATCTTTGGAAATGTTCCTGTTAATCTGGAATTGAGACTGTCCGTCGAGGACTCACCAAATTCCGCTGGTGTGGTAATTGACGCAATTCGTTGTTGCAAGTTGGCTATGGAAAAAGGGATCTCGGGGGTTTTGGAGGGCCCCTCGGCCTATTTCATGAAAAAACCGCCTACACAGTTTTCAGATGAAGAAGCTTTCAATTTAACAGAGGCTTTTATTTCAGCTAACGGTTAATCACAAAGATTGATAGTGTCAAGCCATCAAGACGATAAACATGTCTGTTTGAATATAGAATTATTGAGAAAATTAGTAACAGATTTCTGAGCTTAAAGAAAAGGTATCTCCGAACTTTGGACCTTCAGTCGCTTCTTAGAATGTATTCAAAGGTAAGAAGAGTTTTCAAGGTGACTAGAAAATCCTTCATACGTTCCGAGACACTATCTTTTCTTTCGCAATTTATTTCACCTGGTAATCTGGTTTTTGACATCGGAGCCAACGTTGGGGATTATACTTCTTTGTGTCTGGAATTGGGCGCAAGAGTAATGGCTGTAGAGCCCCAACCAGATTGCGTAAAGTCAATATTATCGAGGTTTGGGCAAAACTCCAACCTTGTGGTTGAGATAACTGCCCTAGGAGCACACCGGGGAGTCGGGTTGTTATATCTGAGTGACGTAAGGAGCCCAATTTCATCGATGTCCACTGATTGGATAAAGACCGTCAAAGAAAGTGGCCGATTCAAACGTTTCGAATGGCGTCAAACTCAGAAGGTCAAAATAGAGCGTCTGGAGGATCTTATTAAAAAATATGATCTGCCGGATTTTTGCAAGATAGATGTTGAGGGTTATGATCATGAGGTTCTATGTGGTCTAGATTCGCCACTCGGAAGCCTGTCATTTGAATATCACATCGAGTTCTTCTCAAAACTTGAATCCTGTCTGTTCAGACTCTCGGAACTGGGTGTTTACACTTACAACTATACCGTTGGTGAGACACCGAGGCTACATCTGCCATCATGGGTAGACTCAAGCGAATTGTTGGATATCTTAAGTAAATTGCCTTACCGAAGTCTTCAGGGGGATATTTACGCAAAGTTGAAATAAACTGAAATGACGAATGAGAAGATATTTGATTCCAAGATGACCATTCACTGTTTTATTTGCTGATTTTCACTTTGTAACCTCTTTGCTAGATTCCACTCATTAACCAGTTCAGCCACACTTTTAGGAACCAATTGTTCCCATTGGCCTCCGGATGCGATTAGACTTCGCACGTCAGACCCAGAGATTTTTTTTTCATTTGGAGATTTTTCCCAGATCACGTGAGTTCTGAATCCGTGTTTCTGAAGGAGTTCCATTTTTCTCCGGCCCCAGGAATCATAGATGGTGAGATAAAAAATTGCCTCAAGTGGCACATAGCAGTGATAAAGTTCTGGAATATTGATAGGGAAAGGGACTATGGAAAAGCGAGTGGAGGCAACCGAGTGTTCGAAAAGTACTGCTTTGATCAAAGTATATCTTTCGAAATAGGTAAGGGGATTAGATTCCTCTAGATGCCTAATAGGATCACAGGTATCAAGGTTGGTCCTTGAAGGATCGGGATTTGTTATTGCCACTACAAGGTTTTGACAAAGGGAAAGCCCGGCAAGCAGATATTTTAGATGATCGTTATGAAAGACCTGAAATCTTCCTACCACAACTCCTAATTTATCCAAAGGCGTCTCCAATTATTATCGAGTGTTCCACCCTGATTTCGAGAAAAGAAAATTACCCTATATCTTTACAATAGCCTTTGCGAGGTTACAGCAATCTCTGGCCATCATGATTTCTTCATTCGCCCTTATTACGAGAATTTTGGTCGGAGAAGCTTCCGCTGAAATCTCCTTCACTGGCTGTTCCATGGTTGGAGGAACCAGGTTCAGATTTTTCTCAGTGTCAATCATGAAACCCAATTCTTCTGTATCCTCTAGACATTTTGACCTCACGGTCGAACTGTTTATGCCAATTCCTCCCGTGAAAACAAGAGCGTCACAACCGCCAAGCGCCATCAACATAGATCCTACCGACTTTTTGACCTTGTAACAGAAAGCTTTCAAAGCCAGAGTAGCTCGCTCATGTCCTTCGGCCACAGCTTTCTCGATTTCTCTCATGTCGCGGCTCAATCCACTTATTCCGAGCAACCCGGAATGATTGACCAGCATGTCTGAAATCTGACCGGTAGTAAGCTTCTCTTCATCCATGATAAATGGGATGAGCCCGGGGTCGAGATCTCCTGATCTCGTGCCCATGATAAGTCCCTCGATCGTTGTAACTCCCATTGTCGTGTCTATAGATTTTCCATGCTTAATGGCGCAGCAGCTTGCCCCATTTCCCAGATGGCAGGTAATAATCCTCAACTGTTTCAACGGCCGACCGAGGAAGTTGGCTGATTCAATCGCTGAAAAGGCGTGGGAATTACCGTGGTAACCGATCCTCCTGTAGCCTTTTTCAGAGAAAAACCTGTAAGGCAGTCCGTAAATCGCCGCTTCATCAGGTATGTCACGATGGAAAGAACAATCAAAAACAGCCACATGAAGGGCTTGAGGCATCCTTTTCATGCATTCTTCTATCTCCAAAATCATTGCGGGGTAGTGAAGTGGAAAAAATGGAGTCACTTTACGGAGTTCGTCCATTACTTCTGTGTCTATTAATCTGGTTTCTCTATATTTTCCACCATGCCCAAGTCGGTGCGCCACCGCAGGGATGTCTGACAGGGCAGAGATCGGTCCCAGAGTGAAGGCTTCAAACAATGCGTCCAATGCTGCCCCGTGATTAGGTATATTGGCGCTAATTGTTTCAGAGGAACTTCCACATTTTTGAAAACTGAATATCGACAGGGGGAGTCCGATTCTTTCAAATGTTCCTGAGACCAGCACACTCTCATCACTCATTTGAAACAAGGTGAACTTGAGAGAAGAACTGCCACTGTTAAGAACCAAGATCTTCATGTGACTGAATCCTAAGAATTGTAAAGATCAATTTTCCATTCTAACATGCTCTGATGTCGACCCTGCCGATGTTTTGAGGGTTTACGACAAGTTCACCTAAAATATGGACAGGAGTTGGACCAATCTGGCATGTCACATGTTGAACAGCTTTCTCCACGTTGAAACCCCTTTGAATCCAACGCTTTCCGGCTCCCACCTGTTGTTGGCTGAAAGGAACCTGTGACGCCAGTCTCCGACAAGTATGTAAGAACCCCAGTAGTAAGGATGAGAAGTTCCAGGACTGCCCAATAGGGATATTTGAGCTTTTTTGAGCGCTTCGGCTTTTGAGTTGTCTTTGAGGTTCCTGTACATTTCTAGTAGCAATCTCTCCGCATGTTCCTCGCTGACCTGCCAAGAACTAAGCAATATACTGCTTGTCCCCGCAAAAAGAAACGCTTTAGCCAAATCAAACGGTCCGTTGGAAGTTGAATTCACGATGCTAGCCGGTGAGATGCATGACGACAACACCACGAGATCTGAATTGAGTTTGAGGCCGAAGATTTCTCCCAACTGAAGGAAGCCATCGCTTTCCTTGTCACCGAATAAAGAAAAAATAATGGCCGGTTGCTGTTGAGATCGCCCAAAACCATTAGAGAGAACTCCGTAAGTGCCGAGATGAATGTACAAGTATCGGCTTAGGTCCGCTTTCTTAAAAAGGGTTTCAGTGGACTGCTGCCCCAGATAAGTCTGAGTTGGCCCACCTAATATCTTGTTTATTTCCAGTATCTCCTTTCGTGTTTCGCGTAGCGGCCTAAGAATTTCACTTTTTAGAATCGGAAGGTTTTGGGGCATGTTTACCAGGGAGATTAATTTTTGACTTCCCGGGTTGAGTTCCAATGTTTTTGAGGGGTCACTGAATGCAGGGTCCCCAAAAGCTACCAGGTTCCATCCAGGTTTCGCTTCTGATGGCTTATTTCTGTAAAGACACAGTGAGAATGTAGATTCAGCATAGCAGAAAGTATATTTTTCCAGCAAGTAACTGGGTTTATCGTTGGCGGACCAAAATCGTTTGGTTTCATGAGACCTTGAGTCGACCAGGATCTCGAAAGGAACCCAACATAATGGCCCATGAGGTATAATAGTTACAATCTTTTTTCCTGCCATTGCATGCTCGACTGGTTTCACAATCTTGGAATAAATTTTGTAAGCTACCGATGGATCCCAACTGGCAAGGGTTTCGTGTTTATGAAGTGGTCGAATGAGGAGTTCGACGTCCCGGTCTATTTCAGAGAGTGGATAATCAATGGAGAAAGTATGGAACCGGTATTTGTCTATGGCGAAGATATATGTTTTGCCGCGAGTTACCATGTATTCAAGTAATACTTCGTCAGGATCCAAATTCTTTTGAACCTGATGAATTGTCATAGTTTTAGGTTTAGTGAGGTTAACGTAAGCTGGGTATTCTCTGGACAGTTGGTCTCTTAACATCCCGAAAGTCTGTTCTTTTTTTCGCCTTTCCGACAACAATTTCCTTATTGATTCGTTGTTGGGATGATTCTTGGAGCGTTCTTCCATCAGTTTTACGTTCAACCTGTTCAGGCTCAACCTAAGACTCTTTTCTTTTAAAAGAAGGTCGTTTGGGACATTTGAAAAGCTTGGGACGTTTGTTCTGGACAAAATGTCCTGAAAATGAGCGGCCTTGAGTCTTTCAACAAGCCTGAGAGCCTGATTATCATACTCCCCTTCAGGATCCTTCTTTGCTAGATTCATAAGGACTCGTAATGTGGTTTCAAACAGAGCCGAAGTTCCTCCAAAAATAAAATCATCTTCCTCAGATTCCTCTGAGTAGTCGGCATCCATTCTGTCAACTATGCTCAAGGCCTTTCGATAAGCTTCAAGAGCCTCCCCAAAATTTTTCCTTTCTTCCAAAGTCCTTCCCATGATGAAATAGGCTTTCCAAAGCATGCTTCTGTCTTCAGACGATTGGGCAATGTCTAACGCTCTTTTAAGATCTGTGACCGATGCTTCAAAGTCTCCTAAGGTTGCGTTCACAAGAGATATTTGAAGCAAGTTTTCGTTGACTCCTCGTCGATCTCCAAGCTTGGTTCTAATTTCCATAGCTTCAGAATAGTTTTCCAAAGCTGTATTAGGTCGTCCAAGAATCTGATTCATCGTCCCTATCCTGGTTAGAACCCTGGACTCATTTGCCGTGTCCTTAGTCTCTCGTGTAATTGCGAGAGCTTTTTGAAGATATTTCAAAGCATTTTCGGGATCCTTTAACTTACTCATAACGTCGGCTAAACGTATCAATTGAGTTTTCTGGGCGCTTGTGTCCGCGTTTTCGGAACTAATCCGTAAAGCGTCTTCGAGAAAATCTTTAGCCTTGGAGTAATCCTGCATCCTGAAATATATAACTCCGATTCGATCATAAATTTTTCCTGTATATCTATCAGATCCAGTTGTCTGGGAAACGGACAGGGCTCTATGAAAATGATTAAGGGCACGGTCATAATCCTTAAATCCCAGGTAAATTTCTCCAAGATAGAAGTCAATTTCTTGGGATTGACGTGACAATATACCGTGTTCACTTCTCAAACGATTGGCCTCAGTAAGATTTTTTATCGCATCCTCATAATCTTCCATTCTTGCTTGAATAATCCCGATTGATCCGAAAGCCCATGCCAATCCCTTTATGTCTTGGTTACTGGAAAGTTGATCTCGCGATTGTTCGAAAATCCCCAGAGCTTTTTGAAAATCCCCCATTTCTTCAAAAACTGACGCCATCCTCAGATTAATCGAGGAGACAGATTTTGGATCTTTATCTACCTTGGCCAGTTCCATGGCCTTATTCAAACACGCAAGGGCCTGCGCGTAATTCTTTCGCGCTTGATAGATTTTGGCCGTCTCGGACAGTATCGCAATGGTTCCTAAAGGATTGAATATTCTTTTGTTGTAAACTTCCGCTTCCCTGAGAGCGGCGGCTCCACTTTCAATATCTCCAGCCACTATGTGTAATGAGCCTATACTTATAAGGTCTGTAGCAATACCTCGAATATCTGAAGTTTGTTTATGAAGTTCTAGAGCAAGATTGAATTTTTCCATTGCAGCGCGGTACGATCCATCTAAACCATCTAGGTTTGCCAAATTCGTCAAAGCGTCGGCTTCTCCCTTTTTATCAGATACCTGTCGATATATGCCTAGAGCCTTCTGCAAATTCTCGGATGCTTTTGAGTTCATAGATTTCCGTCGATATATATTTGCCAAATTTACAAGATTAGCGGCATAACCTCTTAAGTCACCAATAGATTTTCTTAATTCCAATGCCTGGGTAAATGTCTGTTCAGCCCGATCGATTGACCCTTCGTTCTTGAAAATGACACCTATAGCGGTCAAATCTTTCCCCTCATTATATCTGTCGCCCATTTGCCGATGTTTATTCAGAGCTAATTCTAAAAGTTCTTGGCCGTTTGAAGCATTGCCTCCAAGTTCATATCCCAATCCAAGAGTGAAATCGGCTTCTGCGATTCCCCGAACATCACCCATAGCTACAAAATCTTTTTTAGCTTCGAGGGCGGCTTCTAATCCTTTGTCGGTATTTTCCCTGGTCAGACGAAACCTGGCCACGCCCAGTCGCAGATAATTCGACGTCTTGCGATCTATCCCCGTTTTTGAGATGTCAATAGCTTCTTTTAGTTGTTTTAATGCCTCGGCGGGGTTTCCCAGAGCTTCGTTTATCTCTACGGATAGTATTCTGCTCTGAACCATACGATCTTTATTCTTAAGTTTCTTATAAATATCAAATGCATTTTGAGAGTGTTCAGCAGCTTTTTTCAGGGACCCTTGCCTAAACATGATCTGGGAAAGGGTTTCCTCAGAATCAGCTTCTCCGTCAAGGACTAAAGATTTTTTGAACTCCGCAAGAGAAGTGGACGCCAGTTCAGCAGCCGTTGCCCATTCCGCTTTTTCGATGTGAACTTTGGCGACCAAGAGTTTTATACGAGCTTTGAACAAAGCGTGCTGCCCCTCTTCAAGGAGAGAAAGTGCCTTTGTAAATTGTTCTAGGGCTTTATCAGGATGTCCTTTTTCGTATTCGTCAATTCCATTTCTCGTCGCCTGCAGAGTTCCCGTCCATTTGACTTCCGAGGCAGACGTCAGGCTTGCGGCCTCTTCGAGTTTGGGTTGCGCTCCACTGAAATCGCCTGAGACTGCGGCTAGATAAGCTATTCGAAATAGAACCTGGCCTAGTAGCTTAGGCATGTTCGATTCACGAAATATTTTTTCAGATTTCTTGAGCTCGATCCCAGCGCTCCTGAAGTCACCTGTCGAAATGTATATATCCGCAATGTCAATCCGGATGGCGGCAACCTGATCCGCTTCATTGTTCTTGGAGTAGAAATTTGACAGACGACTTAGTATTGAGAGCGCCTCGCGAAATCTTTGCAATTTTATATAGGCATTAGAAAGATTCTTTAACAATTGAGGTAATTGTCCTGATTCCGACGAAGGTAGAATTTTCTGCGCCTCTTCAAACTGGGATGAAGCTTTTAGATAGTTTGCTTGAGCCATTGAAATCTGGCCTCCAAGAATCAAGTCTAAAGCCCGTCCTTTGGCATTCTTCATCTCCCGATTGATCTCAATGGCTTGTTCTACAAGCTGTGAGGCCTCTTCAATCTGTCCCAACTCAAAATTGGCCTTTGCCGCCCCTCTCAGTGCAATTGTTTCTGATCTGCGGTCACTTAAAGATCTCGACTGGTCCAGAGCGGATTTACTTGAGGATAACATGGCTCCCCAGTCGGCGTTTTGTGCGCTTATCTCCGCGGATTTCAGGAGATTGGCGATTGTCCCAGGAGTAGCTTTACTGTATTTCGTTTCTGACAGTTTCTGTGGGATATTGTCATTTGGTGACTCGGAGTTTGATAGAGAGCTATTGTCTAGCGTGGAGTGTGATGATGTTGAATCACTTCCAGGTCCAGCTTCATTAGAAACATTTTGAGGATTGTCTACGACTGGCATCGTGTCTTTAGGCGCTGACTTGTCTTTAGGCGTCAATTTCTCTGAAGATCTTGATCCGGCAGCCACACCCCAACCAAAAGAGTCTTTAGGAAGAAGCGGTGTCTCGAAGTCACGACTATTCGCATTTTGTCCAGTTTCTGCACAGGAATAGATGTTGTTGCTTTTCAGATGTTCGTAAGCAATAAGATCATCAGCTAAACATAAGGATGCGCTATCACAAATCGTTGATAGACTTAACGTTAGCAAAGCGATAGCAAGCCGTAAGAATTTTTTCATGAACGCCACCATGTTGTGTAATTTCTTGGATGCTCTTCAAAAACCGAATCTCAAAACCGGAGAAGCTTTCAAGATCCGACCGAAGGATTTTGCCCCTCAGTTCGAGTTTTAAGTCTTAAACAAGTAAACAGAACAATTCCTGAAAAACTCATGGCCAAGCAAAGGATTTGTCCCATCGTTAAACCCGAAACAATAAAACCGAGTTGAGGATCGGGTTCTCTAAAAAATTCTGCGGTGAAACGAAAAATTCCATATAGAACCAAAAATATTGATAAAATATCCCCCGGTCTTTTAACTTTTGTTCGCAAGACCCAAAGGATCGTAAACAGTATCGGCCCTTCAAGCAAAGCCTCATAAAGTTGTGATGGATGCCGGGGGACGTTTCCACCCCCCGGAAAAATCATTCCCCAAGGCAAATAGGTCATTCTGCCAAATAACTCGCCATTGATAAAATTGCCAATTCGTCCCAGCATTAGTCCCAATGGAGCGGCCAGGGCGCCTATATCGGCAAGCTCAAGGAAAGAGGCTTTTCGCCTGATTGAGAAAATCAAACCGGAGAAAATCATTCCAATAAGCCCGCCGTGAAAACTCATACCTCCATGCCAGACAGCGAAAATTTCCCAAGGACGATGGATATAAACCGGCAAATTATAAAAAATCACATATCCGACTCGTGCCCCAAGCAATAGTCCTAAGACAAGATAAAAAAGGAAGTCACCGGCGGCTTCAGTTGGAAGTGGGCCATTCTTTCTCGCCAATTCATTCCTGATAATCAAGTAGGCGATCCCAAACCCAACCAGATACATCAGTCCATACCATCGAAACTCAAGTGGCCCAAGTCTGAAAATCACCGGATCGATAAGCATGTATTCAGGCCGGTACATGTTAGTCGACCTTCACTATGCGGTTTGTTGACGCTATGCGCACTGCATTGTCAAGTTTTCTGAAAATACCTCTTATGATCCTTACGTCACGTTCATCCATAGACGCGCTGTTTAGAATTCTACGAATATCCCTCATCATTCGAAGTGAATTTTTTGCGGGCAAGAAACTGGTCTGGATCAGAACCTCTTCTATATGTGTGAACATTTGTTCCCGAGATTCTATCTGAGCCGGATGGAATGAAATGGTCTTGAAACCAATAGGCTGACAGGCCACCTTAAAAATTTCGTAACACATTATTGCAACGGCTTGGGCAAGATTCATGGAAGCGAAATCGGCGTCAGTAGGAATAATGGCGTGTTGATCACAGAGCTTAATTTCCTCGTTAGATAACCCTCTGGATTCTCGACCGAATACAATTGAAACCTTACCGGTTCTAGACTTTGACATTAGGTCCGGAATAATCTCTGAAGGGGTCTTTGCTGTTGTCCTCTTTCCACCTAGTCGGGCTGAAGTCGCTACAGCCATGATTGAACCTGAAAGAGCTGAGCGGAGTTCATCGAATCTGCATGCTTTGGACACAATGTCGTAAGCTCCGGAGGACATCGAAAAGGCATCTGTTTCAGGTCCACAACAAGTTGAAGAAACAAGCTTAAGGTTTTTCAATCCCATATTTTTCATGACACGCGCAACGCCACCAATGTTCCCGGGGTGGGTTGTGCCGACCAACACGATGCGAATATTTTCCAAGGCCGTAGCCCAGTCGGGATGGACTCTGAATCCTCTTTGAACTCTTCTGTGAGGTTTCATGTGAATTGCTGATCATTTCCATTATGTCGCAAAAATCCTCGAACAGGACACTTGCGCAGGTTGAAAGATATTATCGCTGAACTATATTGTCAATTAATAACAGTATATAAGACTATATATTTAAAGTTAAAACATCAAATATGCCGAAGTTTTTTGTTCTAAACATTGTTTTATGGGTTGGAAAAAGACCTACGTTATGAGTAAAAGGGTGATCGAAAGCAGTTAATCAGTGGCAAAGGAGCAAGTTAAATGTTCGAGTCATTAGTTATTGGCGCAGCAATCGTTACAGGCGTCGTCGGCATAGTGAACGCCGTCATTATGTTTGAAGTTTTGGGTCGGAAAAGAGGATCAGATTTTTTAAGATCATTGCACAGGTGGCTTGGTCTTTTTTTTACAGGAATTTTTACGACCCTGTTTATTTACATGTTGCCCCGTTTGGCTTTCTTCGCTAATGTTCCCGTGAATTATGTTTTGCATGGTCTCGTGGCAGTAGTAGTATTCGTTGTTCTGCTTGCTAAATTCTTCGTTGTGAGACGCTACAAGGTGTACGCCGTTTCGCTTCCAGCGTTAGGGTTTTACGTGACGCTCGGAACTATACTGGTTGTTTTGACTTCGGCTGTTCTAGAATTGTTCAAGAATGTATCTAATTGATTTCACCGGGAGCATAAAGAATGAATTCAGAATGGGATTTCCAAAGTATTGACGCTCTGGGGGCGAGTTTTCAAAAGGCGCGTATAATCCTGTCCGCCGCTGAGCTAGATATTTTTTCAAAATTTCAAAAAGGATCAAAGACAGTTGATCAAATTGTTGAAGATAATAAATGGTGCGCTAGAGGCGTACAAATTCTTCTCGATGCCTTGGCCGCAATGGGATTTGTAAAAAAAGACGCCGATGTTTACTCTGTCGACCCCGATGTCTTGCGGCTTCTGGATTCTAAATCCCCTGATACCATCCTACCTATGCTTCTTCATAGGGTCCGCATGTGGAATAGTTGGTCTAACCTGACCGATATTGTTTCCGGTGAACTCGATATTGATTCGTTTGTTAAGGTTAGGAAATCGGATGAAGACATGAAGGCTTTTATTGGCGCCATGGAGGTTATAGGACGCCAAAGGGCTGACGAACTGGCCAGAGAAGTGCATCTCGAAGGCAGGAAAAGTCTGTTGGATGTTGGAGGTGGATCTGGGGTTTATTCCAGGGCTTTTCTGGAATTTAACCCTAACCTTTCAGTTGCCATTTTTGATCTTCCCGTAGTGATTGGCATGACCAGAAAGAAATTTGAGGATGCAGGATTAACAGATCGGGCGAGTTTTATCTCTGGGGATTTTAACAGCGACATGTTGCCGGCAGGGCACGATGTAGCGCTTCTTTCAGCTATTGTTCACATGAACAGCCGTGAAAAAAATCGATCCCTATTTTCAAAGATTCACTCCGTATTGGAACCCGGCGGAATTATAATAATTCGAGATTACATCATGGATGACTCCAGAACTCGTCCTGAAGGTGGAGCCATCTTTGCTGTTAACATGCTGGTGGCAACAAGCGGGGGTAACACTTATACTTTTAAAGAAATTTACGAAGACCTAAAAATCGCAGGCTTCGTTGATGTGCGACTAGTGCGTGAAGGTCTTCGTATGGACCAGTTGGTCACCGGTGTGGCGTGAATTTAACTATTTTGATAATGGTTATAGCTAGCTATTTCTCCACACAGGTTTTCGTTTTTCAAGAAATGCGGTAATCCCTTCATTGGCGTCCAGGGTTTCCATTAAATTCTTGAGATAGAGGCCCTCCATTCTTGGTAGTTCTTCTCGAATAGATCT
>DYRE01000325.1 GCA_020718965.1 Desulfomonile tiedjei | reverse complement strand
GCTATGATGTAATATGCGGCAACCCCGTAATCCAGAGAGGGCAATGACAGTTCAACAAACCTTACACCCTGTTTTTGAAAAAGCTTCTTCGCTTCCGACAAACTCCTGTCCACATCTTCGTTCGAAAGTTTACTAAAGAACTCGACAGGGAGACCTAGTGTCATTCCTGACACTGACTTGTCGAGGAAAGATGTGAAGTCTGGATGTTCTGTTTCGACCGACGTAGAGTCGAGAGAGTCATGTCTGTATATAAGATTCAGAAGTAATGCAATGTCGGCTATATCTCTTGCAAAAGGACCAATCTGATCCAGACTGGAAGCATACGCGACCAGCCCAAATCTGGAAACAGCCCCATAGGTTGGCTTCATTCCCGTGACCCCACAATACGACGCTGGAAGCCTTATGGATCCCCCAGTATCTGAACCAAGCGACACTATAGCCTGGCCACACGCTACCGCGGCAGCCGAACCTCCGCTTGATCCTCCCGGGGTTCTTTCAGTGTCCCACGGATTGCGAGTCGTTCCCCAACATGATGTTTCTGTTGATGATCCCATCGCAAACTCATCCATATTTGCGCTTCCCAGGATCACCATACCCTCATCCTTTATAAGTTTCACTACGCCGGCGTCATAAGGTGGTCTGAAATTAGCCAGAATGTTCGAACCACAAGTGGTCTTTCTGCCTTTCAGACACATATTGTCTTTTATGGCTATTGGAATTCCGGTTAGTGGTTTTGCCGTTCCCAGACGAATGTCCTCATCTGCTCTCTTGGCCATGGAAATCGCCAGATCAGGATAAACATTCACGTATGAATGAACCGCTTGTTCCACGGATTCAATTCTGCTTAGTACAGACTCTGTGATTTCTACCGCAGAGACTTTTCCTGAACGCAAAAGTTCTGACAATTCAGAAGCCGTTTTTTCATAAAGGTGAGACACCTGTTTTCCCCTTGAACGAATTCAAAAACCAAACAAATTGGTTATTCAATGATTTTTGGAACAACAAAGGACGAACCATCGCTGGATGGCGCATTTGCCAATGCATCTTCAACTGAAAGCGATGGCCTTACCAAGTCTTCTCTCAGAGGAGTAAACAGCTCTACCGGCCCCGCCATTGGTTCGACATCATCGGTTGGGACTGACGCAAGGGTATCCATATATTTGAGAATATCGTCTAATTGCCCCATGAATTTGATTTTTTCGTCATGGGTGAGCGCCAGTCTCCCCAGTACCGAAACATAGTCTACCTGTTCTAGCGTGATTTTCATTTTTCCCAATTATGACAAAATAAATATTACAGTTGAATTGTTTAAACAGTGAGATTTTAAACCTATGAAGCCAGCGATGTCAAGCCGGTGTTGGGTTCAACGAAAGACCTTTAAGGTTTTTTGCTCAGGATTCATTGTTTTCCGGTGCAAAGGCACACCTCATTTGGATCCGTCGAGGTATTTACTCCATGTAGTTCTGAATTCTGCCCCAGGAAACAGCAGTCTTTCAAAAAGCTCGGAGTCCAGTGGTCCTGCCCCCAAATATGAGCTTGACTGGATAGGATGTCCCTGTTGGTCGACCATGGCATCCCATCGGAAAATCTTTCCTCTGATACGTGTTTCGGGATTAAGGATCGGCTTGACCGAAAAGTTTTCAATGCCTATGAGACATTCACCCAAGCCGGCCGATTTTGGGTTTCCATGGCATTCATGGCACTGCTTCCCTTTTTCCTGAATTGTGTGAGGAGAATAGGGGTTCATAATAAGGCCCGGCGTGCCCAACATAGTAGAGGGAATGACACTATCCAGCATAACAGTTCCCTCAGAGTTGACCCATGAAATCACGTACTGTCTCATTGGCCTCATAACTGACACTTTTCCGGCAGAATCAATCCCAAGGGGCGGATTGGACCACCGTCGCATCGTATATCCCCTGAACCAGGCCCCAGGTCTTGACTCGCCACTAAGCCAGTCTTTGGTAACTGGAGGAGTCCAGTCCTTTTCGTCCATTGGTTTAGTGTATGGTTGTTTTGGTGGGACAAGAGCGGCGTAATCACCCACGAACTTATGCAAGAGCGCTTGAATCTGAGGATCATTCTGGGCGGAGTTAATTGACCACATCCAGTATTCCGGTCGTTCGTCGAGCAAGAGATGAAATCCATAGTCCTGAAAGGACCAGCCAGCGTGACATGTACTGCAACGAAGCTTCTTGTGCTTATCGACATTATGGGCCACGACATCGTTCCGCATAACCGGCACTGGTTTGCCGCGTCTATTAGAGAGAGTAATTTCGCCGCCGGCGGATCTGGCAATCAGGGGATGATCAAAATCCACGTGACATCCTTCGCAGGAAATTCTTCTTACACGCTCCCGTGTGCTTTCAGCTTTCCATTTGCCATGCAGTTGATCAGAAGGATGACAATTCGAGCAAACAAAACCTCTCCTGAAATGTAAATCTGATCTAAGCGTGTGTTGCTCTGATCCATAAATTCTATCTGGTTGAACGCCATCGAGGATGGGAGACGAAAAACCACGATTGAAATCCTTCTCAAACAGGCCTACGAAATCACAACCTATATGATTAGAATTATGACATTTAAGGCAGGGGGTTATGCCTAAAGATTTTACGACAGCATGTTCCTGAGGCTTGTTTGAATCTCGGTTCGAATAGGGAACATGGCACGCTGAACAGCCCTGTCCTCTTTGCTCACCAACTCGATCAGAACCTCGTGTGTACAGGTGGCACCTCAAACATGATCGCCGCAAAATATCATCCCCCAGACCAATCAGACGTGCCCCAAGTTTTTCTCCAGTGGCGGATACTTC
>DYRE01000324.1 GCA_020718965.1 Desulfomonile tiedjei | reverse complement strand
CATGTTAAGGTCAAAGTTGGCAAGTTTACTCAGAAATGAGAAGGGAAATTATTGATGACAATGCTTACGAAATGCCCGACAGGGATAGAGGGATTCGATGCAATCACAGGTGGGGGATTACCTCAGGGGCGACCTTCATTGGTGTGCGGTTCAGCCGGATGCGGGAAAACGCTATTAGGTATGGAATTTCTCGTTCGTGGGGCATTGCAGTATGATGAGCCAGGTGTCCTGATGGCTTTTGAGGAAACTGAAGAGGATCTAAAAAAGAACTTCAGTTCCATGGGATTCGATTTGCAAGCCCTGATAGACTGTAAAAAGATAGTGATTGACCACGTCTTTATAGACAGAAGTGAGATTGAAGAAACTGGCGAATATGACCTTGAGGGACTGTTCATACGTTTGGGGGCGGCAATTGACCAGGTAGGGGCAAAACGGGTGGTTCTGGATACCATTGAAACGCTCTTTTCAGGTTTCGCTCATGAGGGCATTCTGCGCTCTGAACTGCGCAGGCTCTTCAGATGGCTGAAGGACAGAGGAATCACGGCAATCATCACTGCTGAGAGGGGCAAAGACACGCTTAGCCGGCAGGGTTTAGAGGAATATGTCGCTGACTGCGTAATTCTTATGGACCATCGGGTCGTGGGTCAGATTTCCACAAGACGATTGCGGGTGGTAAAGTACCGTGGATCAATGCACGGGGCCGATGAATACCCGTTCTTGATTTGCCAGGGTGGAATCTGGCTGGTACCGATAACATCCACGGGTCTGAGCCATGCGGTTTCCACAGAAAGAGTCAGGACCGGTATCGGGGCTTTGGATACAATGCTTGGGGGAAAGGGATACTACCGAGGTAGCTCGATTCTCCTCTCAGGGACCGCAGGCACGGGAAAAACGAGTATTGCGTCTCATTTTGCCGATTCGGTGTGCAGTAGCGGTGAAAGAACTCTGTATGTGGCTTTCGAGGAATCTCCAAAGCAGATCGTTAGAAATATGAAATCCATAGGCATTAATCTGGACCAGTGGATAGAAAAAGGTCTTCTGGCTTTTCATGCGATTCGCCCCTCCCAGTATGGTCTTGAAACGCATCTGTCGACAATTCACAAGGCAATCGAAGAATTCAAACCTACTGCCGTGGTGATAGACCCGATCTCAAGTTTTCTCCCGCAGGGCTCCACCACTGAAATTAAAGAGATGCTATTGCGGCTGATAGATTTTCTCAAGACCAACGGGATCACCACACTTTGCACGGATCTGATACATGGTGGACTTGCGTTGGAACAGACCGAAGTAGGGATGTCCTCGTTAATGGATACATGGCTCTTGCTTAGATCCCTGGAATGCAGCGGTGAACGCAACCGAACATTCTACATAGCAAAATCCAGGGGGATGGCGCATTCACATCAGGTCCGCGAGTTTCGCTTGACAGATAATGGGGTCGAGTTGGTCAATGTCTACGTTGGGACAGGTGAAGTGCTGACCGGTTCGGCACGATTCGCAAGAGAGGCGCAAGAGAAAGCGGAAGCGCTGGAGCGAATGCAGGAGATCGATAGAAAAGAGCTTGAACTGGAACAAAGGCGACACCTTTTGAATGCTCGGATCACTGCCTTGCAGTCCGAATTTGAAGCTGAAGAACGAGAGGTTAAGAGACTAATCGATCAGTCCCTCTCTCGTGAAGACCTTTTGGCTAAAGTTAATCAGGATATGGCGCGGATTCGCCGTGCGGATAAAGTTACTCCCTGACAGCGTCCGAATAGGCGCATTACAAAGGAGAAGGTCCTTGGATACGGAGTTTAACGATGACAGTAAAGATGAAGTCAAACAGGATGAATGGAATCTGCGATTGTACGTGGCGGGACAGACCCCGAGATCTATTGCGGCGTTTAGCAATCTGAAAAAAATATGTGAAGAGCACCTTTCAGGGAAATACCATATCGAGGTAGTTGATCTACTTGAGGATCCTAAACTGGCCAGCGGAGATCAAATCCTCGCGATCCCTACCCTGGTACGAAAACTCCCTCCTCCCTTAAGAAAGATTATAGGGGATCTTTCCGACACTGAGCGTGTTCTTGTAGGTTTGGACTTACGCCCGGCCGGTTAAAAAATCTAGGAGCCCTCACCATGAATCTGGAAAAAAGAAACGAGGTTGCGGATAGGTTGGAAGAGGCGTCGTTGAGATCTTCAAAGGCCAAGTACGTCTTGCGCTTGTATGTGAGTGGTCAAACTACGAGATCTGCGCGGGCAATCGAAAATCTAAAACAACTATGCAAAGAATATCTCCAGGACCGTCACGAAATCGAAATTATTGATGTTTATCAGCAACCTGAGCGTATCAAGGAAGCCCAGGTCATCGCAGTGCCCACATTGATTAAAGAACTTCCTCTTCCAATGCGAAAGATCATAGGGGATCTTTCAGACACGGAGCGGGTCCTTGTGGGTCTGGAGTTAAAGAGTAGCAAGTAAAATTACCCATGCGGGAACGAAATGAGGAACTCAGATTGTACGAGGATCTAAACGCCGAACTGCATGAGCTTCGAGCCAGGCTGAGGGAAGCGGAAGACACTTTAGACGCAATTCGAAATGGCGCTATAGACGCTTTGGTCATCTCCGGGCCTGATGGTCCAAAATCTTTCACTCTCTCGGGAGCCGATACTGTTTATCGAACTTTTTTCCAGACAATGGGAGAAGGTGGCCTTACAGTCAATGATCAAGGAACAATACTATCCTGCAACCAGAAATTTTCGGAGATGCTCGGATTACCCATTGACAAGATCTTGGGCGCTTCTTTGCAACAATTTGTCCTTTCTGACGATATTCCAACACTGGAGA
>DYRE01000023.1 GCA_020718965.1 Desulfomonile tiedjei | reverse complement strand
ATGACTTACTGGGAGTTATGGAATTGTCTTACGAAGACAAGGTTACCCACTGGAAACATGGTGGAATCGTTGGTGTATTTGGGTACGGTGGCGGGATCATCGGACGTTATTGCGATCAGCCTCAAATGTTTCCTGGTGTGGCGCATTTCCACACAGTTCGCGTGAATCAGCCGTCTAGCAAATTCTATACCGCCAAATATCTTAGAGAGCTTTGTGATCTCTGGGAACGTCACGGAAGTGGTCTCACCAATATGCACGGATCCACTGGTGATATCGTGTTCCTGGGCACAACGACTGATCATCTCGAACCACTGTTCTTTGAAATGACTCATGAGCTAAATCAGGACCTCGGTGGTTCAGGATCGAACCTGAGAACTCCGGAGTGCTGCCTTGGACAGGCCAGATGCGAATTTGCGTGCTATGACACTCAGGAAGCTTGCGACAATCTTACCCATGAATATCAGGACGAATTGCATCGACCAGCTTTCCCGTATAAATTTAAGTTCAAGTTTGATGGCTGCCCGAATGGTTGTGTGGCATCCATAGCGCGTTCGGACATGTCTTTTATTGGAACCTGGAGAGACAACATCCGTATCGACCAGGCTGCGGTGAAGGCTTACGTAGGAGGCGAACTTGCTCCTAACGCTGGCGCTTATTCAGGTCGAGACTGGGGAAAATTTGATATCCAGAAGGAAGTCATTGACCGTTGCCCCACGAACTGCATGAGATGGGATGGATCCAAGCTTGAAATCAATGACAAAGAATGCGTCCGCTGCATGCATTGCCTAAACGTTATGCCTAGGGCTCTGAGAAAAGGTTTGGACACGGGCGCGTCGATACTCTTTGGCGCAAAAGCTCCGATCTTGGAAGGCGCCCAGATGTCAACTCTGACAGTTCCTTTCATGAAAATGGAATCCCCGTTCGATGAAGTAAAAGAGCTTATCGAGAAAGTTTGGGATTGGTGGATGGAAGAAGGCAAGAACCGCGAGCGTCTGGGTGAATTGATTCAGAGGAAATCCTTTCAGGAATTCCTGAGAATCTGTGAACTGGATCCTGACCCACGAATGGTTGATGAGCCGAGATCCAACCCATACATTTTCTGGAAAGAAGAAGAAGTCGAGGGTGGTTGGACCCGAGACATCAACGTTTTCCGAGAGAAACATCAGAGGTAAAGGGAGGTCAACAAGATGCCTTACGATCCCAGTGAACCGTTGAAAGATAGAATTACCGACATTGGCCCCAGGCACTATGGGGAATTTCTTCCACCCGTAATAAAGAAAAACAAGGGCACTTGGCTGTATCACGAAATTATGCAGCCTGGAGTGCTCGTTCATGTCGCCGAGTCAGGAGACAAAGTTTGGAGTGTTCGTGTCGGCGGTTGCCGTTTGATGAGTGTGGAACATCTCCGTGAGATCTGCGACATATCCGACAAATACTGCAACGGCTATCTCAGATTTACCACCAGAAACAACATTGAATTTCTTCTTGATGATGAATCAAAACTTAAACCATTGATTGACGATCTTAACAGCCGCAAGTTCAGTGGCGGATCGAACAAATTCCCCATAGGTGGTACAGGCGCCGGCGTGACCAATATAGTTCACACCCAGGGTTGGGCCCATTGTCACACCCCCGCGATTGACGCTTCAGGTGTCGTCAAAGCTGTTATGGACGGAATTTATGATCAATTCAATAGCATGAAACTGCCCGCGCCGGTGCGCGTATCTCTCGCATGCTGCCTCAACATGTGCGGCGCCGTCCATTGCTCTGACATCGCAATCCTTGGTATCCATCGCAAGCCACCAATGGTTGATGGTGAGTGGATCGATAAACTTTGCGAATTGCCACTTGCGATAGCAGCGTGCCCAACAGGCGCGATCAAGCCGGCTAAAACGGCTGATGGGAAGAAAAGCCTTGAAGTCAACGCTGAAAGGTGTATGTTCTGTGGTAACTGCTACACCATGTGCGCAGCAATGCCGCTGGCGGACGAAGTGGGAAGCGGAATAGCCATTTTGGTCGGTGGAAAATTGTCGAACAGAATGAGCAAGCCCAAGTTCTCAAAGGTGGTCATCCCGTTTATACCCAACGAACCGCCCAGATGGCCAACAACTGTAGCAGCCGTCAAGAACATTATTGACGTTTACTCCAAAGACGCCCGTAAATATGAGCGACTCGGTGATTGGGCGGAGAGAATTGGCTGGGAAAGATTTTTCGAAAAAACCAACATTCCATTTACTCATCATCTGATTGATGATTACCGTTTTGCTTACACAACATGGCGGCAATCGACTCAGTTTAAGTTTTAATCGGCGGAAAGGAGCTTTCCATGACCGAGGAAGAAGCAAAGAAAATTATCCTTGAGGCGCTGCAAGGCAAATCAAAGGCCAAATCCAAGTTCTACCTCAAGGATTTTTACTCAATGATTCCTGACATGAAAGCCAGGGAAGTAAAAAACATTGTCAACCGAATGGTTTCCGAAGGTACACTGGAATATTGGTCTAGTGGAAGCACCACGTTGATCGGTCTGAAGGGTATGGGTAAACAGCACTCAGAGGAAGATTAATTTCTGATTTTTAGTGTTGGACTGATCATCAAAAATTAAATAGCTGCCAATAAGAGGGAGACCAACGTAAAAGGTCTTCCTCTTAATCTTTGTAACTGCTAGCCTTTTTTCTCAGAACCAAACCGTTCCATTCGTCTAAACGGACAATATTTTCGAGATCTGTATCTTCACTGACAAACTCTTTCTGAATTAAATCAAACATTGAATCCGGTATCCCTGACAGAATAAGATAACAACCTGCGCAGGCAATGAGTTCTTTCTTCAACCTTCTAAGGACAGGAGCGGCCAGATTTGCCACCACCAGGTCAAATGTGAATTGAATCGCATCTAAAGGGCCCACGTAAAAAACTGGATTTTTTTTATTAGTGTCAGAACGCAGATTATGATTTAAAACAACGTTCCTCTTAGCCGACCATATAGCTGAAGGATCAAGATCGCAAGCTACTATGAAACCGCACCCCAGGGCTTCAGCGGCTATGGAAAGCACCCCTGTGCCTGTCCCAATGTCGAACAGGGATATCGGTACCTGCTTACCGGTCATTTGATTGAATGTCTTTTCAAGAAGTTCCAGCGCGATCAGAGTGGTCGGATGATCCCCTGCGCCAAATGAAACCCCTGGATCAATCACAAGATTGAGGCGGTCCGATTCTGTGCGCCAACAGTCCCAGTAAGGGACTATTCGCAAAGAACTCCCCACATCAACAGGAGCCAGCCCCCCGGTCCACCATTTGGCCATGGATTTAGGTCTGTTTCGTTTTCTCAACAAACGTTCACCTAACTATTTGGTCAAGTTCATTGATAAAGTTGGAACCGAATACTTTATTAGGGGTTGAAAATCTCATATTGCTCCTGGTGTAAATTCTGGTCCGGATTTAACTGAATTGTGACTTTGTGCATCTTCTGGATTTCCTCCAGTTTTTCACTTTCCTGTTCAAACAACAATTTTACAACTTCCGGATTGGCTATTACTTTCAAACTGGAGGAGCTTCCATCGGCAATTTGCCTGGTAATCGCTCTCAGAATTTCATAACACACGGTGATCTGGGATTTGAGGAAACCTTTGCCTTCGCAATAGGGACAATGCTCACATAGAGTTCGAGTCAAACTTTCTCTCGTTCTTTTCCTGGTCATCTGAACTAAACCGAGTTCCGAAATCTTTAATATGTTAGTTTTTTGCTTATCCTTCTTCAACGCTTCCTGGAGAGCGTTCGTGACTTTTTCCCGGTCTACCGGGCGATCCATGTCAATAAAATCTACTATGATTATACCGCCGATGTTCCTCAAACGTAGCTGATAGGCAATTTCTTTAGCCGCTTCAAGGTTCGTTTTCAGTATGGTTTCCTGAAGGTTCCTTTTCCCAACGAATCGGCCCGTATTAACATCTATTGCAACCAGAGCTTCAGTGAAATCAATGTTGATGTACCCTCCAGATTTCAGCCATACTTTCCTTCCTAAAGCCTTGTTTAATTCCATTTCTATACCGAAGTGGTCAAAAATCGGCTCCTCTCCTTCGTAAAGTTCTACACACGGTTTAAGAGAAGGCATGAATGTATCCATGAAATCCAGAACTCTGTGGCAAGTTTCGGGCGAATCGACCACCAGCCTTGTTACGTTCTCTGTGAAAAGGTCCCGGACGCCCCTAAGGCAAAGATCCAGGTCTTCATATATCAGGGAGGGCGCCGGCGCCTGTTTTTCTCGTTCCATGATTCTCTGCCATGCGCCCTCCAGGAAGGTGAGATCAGCGGCCAGCTTGTCTTCGTTCTCATGTTCACTGACTGTTCTTACTATGAGCCCACATACAGGTGGTTTTATGTTAGATATAATATCTTTGAGCCTTTGTCTCTCTGACTCGTTCTCTATCCGTCGCGAAATCCCAACATGGTCAACAGTTGGCATGAATACCAGATGCCTACCTGGAATCGATATGTGCGACGTAACCCTTGCTCCCTTACTCCCTAGAGGCTCCTTGGAAATTTGAACCAGGATGTCTTCTCCCTCTTCAATCAGTTCTTCTATTGGCGTAGTAAATTCGATCCCTTCTACAATCCCCGCCTGTAAAGAGAGTCCCTCCGGTTTTTCCGGTTCGTCTTCACCCTCTTCGTGAACCACCAGGTTCAGATGTTCCTGAGAATGATGGTGAACATCTCCAACGTACAAAAAAGCTGCTCTAGGCAACCCGATATCTACAAAAGCCGCTTGCATGCCGGGCAGCACTTTTATGACCCTTCCCTTGTAAATGTTCCCGACTATGCCCCTTTCTCCCCTTCTCTCAAGATGGATTTCAGCGACCTGACCGTCTTCAAGAAGCGCCAGACGAGTCTCCCGATCATTAATATTCATTATTATTTCGTTCCCCATAACGGTTCCCTTCACCTAAAATGGATCACGATTCAAATTCGACCATTCTCTTTATAATATCCAGCGACTTCGTTTCTTCATCCGTTAAGCCCAGTACAGACTTGACTGCTTCGTAAGGATTAACCGAGCCGGACGGAGCCATTTTGATTTTCATAGTCAGAGTCTGGTTTGAGAAACAAATTGAAGAAATGTAGTTTTTGAGATCCCTGGTTTTTATTTTTCTCTCAGAACCAAACGATATTATGAAACTTTCATTCTGCAAGAATTGGTCTATCCTATCCTTGATAACATCCCGGTTGAATTTGCTGTTTAAAACTATTTCGTAAGAGACAGTCTGGATCTTAGCAGACAAGCAGGTCTCATTCAATGAAGTTTCAATTATTTGGAGAGGCTTTAATCCAGCAGGTAATGAGTTCTGGAGTAGTTTGAATATTTGTTCCGGGGTAATGTTGCAAACCTTTAAGTCAAAATCTACATATTCCGCAAAACTCTGAACACCTAAAGCTATTGGTGGAGAAAACCTTAATCTTGGATGCGGATGGAATCCATGAGAAAAATCTAGGCTCAAATCAGCCCTGCGAAAAGCCCTTTCAAAGCATCTCACCACATCCTGATGCCCTAACAATCTCAGTGGCCCGAGCTTTGAGTATGACAATCTGTATCTCCTTATACTTGAATCCTGCTCCTGTTCTCTGTTTTGGTCAGATTTATCGACTAATCCCCCAGGACTGGTCTTCTGAATAATGGGGGCAACCTTCTCGAAATCGCAGACACCACAAGCATGGCATTCCCCGAAACGACAGTCCGGAGTCAATTTTTGTTCCAGGGCTTTATTCCATTCATTAACTAAATACTCGTTAGATACACCCGAATGTATGAATTCCCAGGGGAGCGGGCTATCTAAATGTCGCTCCTCCAGATATTTCGTGGGATCAACTCCACATTGATCGAAGGATTCCATCCAGGCCTGTAAGTTCAAATGTTCATCCCAGCCGTCGAATCTGGCTCCTTTCAAAAAAGCTCCTTCTATAACTTTAGAAAGGCTTGAATCTCCCCGTGCAAGGACTCCCTCGAGATAACTTAAATTTGGATTGTGGAACTTTAGGGATACAGACTTCCTGCCAATCATGTTTCGAATGATGGTCTGTCGTCTCGCTGTCTCCTCCCGCGATATCTGACCAGCCCATTGAAAAGGAGTGTGAGTTTTAGGAACAAAGGTCGAGATCGAGGCTTTTATTTTTCCAGCTCTCCCCCATCGCGCAGCCTTGAAGATTAAATCAGCGATGCCATGCAGATCTTCGTCAGTCTCTGTGGGTAAACCTATCATGAAATACAACTTGACTGACTTCCATCCTTCTCGGAATGCCGAAATAATGGCATTTTTCAAATCCTCTTCTGAATTTCCCTTGTTTATGACGTTCCTGAGTCGCTCTGTTCCAGCTTCCGGGGCAAGAGTAAACCCGGTCTTTCTGACTTTTTTGATCTCTGTGGCTATTTCAGAATCAAAGGTGTCGGTTCTGAGAGATGGAAGAGAAATTGCTATTTTCTTGCTGGAAAATGCTCGGTTAAACTCTCTGATTAGATTTCCTATTGTCGAATAATCTCCTGACGACAGGGACAAGAGTCCTATTTCGCCCCACCCTGTCACCGATAACAATCTTTGCGCAATTTCTAACAGAGTGTCCGTCTTGCGCTCTCTGACTGGTCGATAAATCATCCCGGCCTGGCAAAAGCGACACCCCCTGGTACAACCTCTGGCAATCTCCAAACCAACTCTGTCGTGAGTGATTTGACAAAAAGGCACGACCATGCTCTGGGGAAAAGTTGCCCCATCAAGATCTGGGACTATCCTCCTTACTACTATTTCATGAGGCTGATGAAGGCTTGGAACATATATTCCCGGGACCTTTTTGAGTTCTTTCAAGAGGCTCAAGCGATCGCCACCTTGAGCTTTCCAAGTCATTAAAATATCTGCTATCTCCAGAACCGCTTCCTCACCCTCCCCAATTAGAAACGCGTCAAAAAAATCCGACAGAGGCAATGGATTGAAACAAATGGGGCCCCCTCCAAGAACTATAGGATCGTGATTCCCTCTATCCCGAGATCTTAGAGGTATTCCTGCAAGATCAAGCATTTGAAGCACAGTGGTAGCGCAGAGTTCGTATTGCAGTGAAAACCCTAAAATATCTGTTTTCCTAACCTCATATCCGGTTTCCAATGTCAGTAAAGGAATACCCTGGCTTCTCATCTGCCTTTCCATATCAGGCCAGGGCGCAAAAACCCGTTCAGCCTGTATCTCGTCTCTCGAGTTCAGAATGTAATAGAGTATTTTGAGTCCGAGATGTGACATTCCAACCTCATAAACATCTGGAAAAGCAATAGCTATCCTAAGTTTAATCTGATCTGGATTTTTTATTACTGAGTTGATCTCTCCCCCGATATAACGCGCTGGCTTGTCTACCGTACCCAAAGCGTCGAAATTGATTTTTAAATCAACCATACTATCCTGCTTATCTTTCTGATTTTATTTATTTAATTCAAATGACTCATGTCTGAATGTTACGCAAACATTGTTACTTTCACTCGAAAAAATGTTAACATACTATTCATGACAAACAATCTTTCGGCGTCAACGGTTGTGGGAATCTCGGTCGCGCTAGTTTCATTTAGCGTCACCATGTATGGCTTGGTATCTCAAGATTTCACCTGGCAAGGTTACCAAATATTCTGGCTTTCGCTAATTTTAGGGCCTGTAGCGATGGTATCAAGCATGTTTGGTTATGCTGCTTGGTGGTTGAGCAAATTCTTGGTGACTCTGCTGTCGAGTCAAAACAATGCTGGTTCAGACAAAACGAATCGACCACCAAACGATTGAAAATTATTTTCAACCTAAGAGTCGAAAAATGAGCTTAACAGACTTTCAATAAAGCTGATTTTATTCAGGAGCAATTGATGAAGAACTTTGAAAACAATCCACTATATAAAATAATGCATCCAGGAAGTATCGCATTTTGGGGGGCTTCCACCAATTCCATGTCAATGGGAAGCATTCAGTTGGCGAATTTGTTGTCTATGGGTTTTGAAGGTGAAGTTTATCCGATCCATCCGAAGGACAAAGAGATCAATGGCCTTAAGGCTTATTCTAAAATCACCGATATTCCAGGAAAAGCAGATCTGGCAATACTTGTTCTACCAACTGGAGTCGTGCCGGGCGTTCTCGAAGAATGCGGTTTATCGGGAATAAAAAGGGCTATCATTGTTTCGGCGGGTTTTTCCGAAAAGGAAGGGAGAGAAGGCAAGCTACTTCAGAAGGAACTAGTGGACATAGCGAAAAGATATGAAATGACATTTGTCGGACCAAATTGCATAGGAGTTGTAAATCCTTCTTTCAAGCTCAACACAACTTTCTTTCCGTACGACGCCAAACCCGGCTTTATAGGAATGGCGTCTGAAAGTGGCAGTTTTATTACTCAAATGTTCGTACATCTAGCGAAGTTCAATTTGGGGTTCAGTCAGGGGTTCAGCCTGGGAAATGAAGCTATGGTTGACTTGACGGATTGCATAGAGTACTTGGCCCATTGCCCTGCCACTAAGGTCATAGCGCTTTACATAGAGGGGATAAGGAGAGGGAGGCGCTTTGTCGAAGTTGCCCGTAGGGTATCCAAGATAAAGCCGATTGTTGCTTTCTATGTAGGCGGATCTGAGGCCGGTGGGCGCGCTGGACTGTCTCACACTGGGGCTATGGCAGGTCCGGACCGTCTGTATGAAGGAATCTTTAGGCAGTGCGGGATAATTCGAGCTTACTCTATCGAAGAGCTTTTCGACTTTTCTTATGTGCTCGGCAGTCAACCATTGCCAAAAGGGAAAAGGCTTGGGATACTCACTCACTCTGGCGGACCCGGCGCAGCAGCAGCCGACAGCGCTGAAAGGTCTGGGCTGGAATTGTCGGAACTGACTCCTTCGACGGTCGAAGCCTTGGCCCCTATGGTTCCAAATACAGCTAGTATCAAGAATCCTGTAGATCTAACTTTTGCAAAAAATTACAGTGACTACATGGCTACCCTTCCCAAAATACTACTTAAAGATGAAAATATAGATTTACTTTTCATCTACTGCCTGATGCCGCACCAAAGAGTTGTGTCAGTAATTTTGGGGTCAGGAATGGATACCAACCAAGCTTCAGAGTTTGCCCAACAATATATTAAAAACCAGAGCTCTATTACATCCTCGCTAGCCTCTGAGTCAGGCAAACCCGTGGTAGGCGGTTCCTTTTGCGACCGAACAGAATTGTTCATCCGTGAGTTACAAGACGATGGAATGCCTGTGCTGCCGAGTCCTGAGAGGGCGGTATCGGCATTGGGGGCCCTTTACAGATATTCAAGATGGCTCAAGATTTTTTCGTGATGGATGCAGGACTCAATGATCGCTAATAACAGACCCCGCATCTGAGAAAATTAATCACGGGGAAGTCCGACATTGTCAGGACATCCGTTTAAATGCCATTTCAAAAGCGTTTTCCGTACTAACAACTTCTGATCCGCATTTTCAATTCGGCCCAAAGTAAGCAAATTCAACAAGCCATAAGCAATCATATTAAGAGTGAGATTAAATATAACAACCGACTTGAGGAAATTCCTGGAAGTTTTTCCGTAAAATTTCTCAAAGAAAATGTATCGTGACCGATAGAATTCGACTCGAGCCCCCACTGGAGCAGATTTGGCTGACCCACCCTGAATGTGAGTGGCCCTAGCCCTAGGCTCGTGCTTTACCAGCCAGCCTGCTAATCGCAGTCTCACTGCCAAGTCTGTTTCCTCAAAAAAGAAAAAATAGCTTTCGTCAAATCCTCCTACTTCTTCAAAAGCCTTTCTTCTGACAAGCATGACCGCGCCAATAACCGTTTCGACATCTACCGGTTCAGTCAGGGATTGATTCTTGCCTGGATAACGCCTTGGAAACAATCGTTTCAACAAACTACGATTGGTACATTCGGTCAAGAGTGTCGGCGTCGCCTCATACGATGTCTGGTTGGTTCCATCAGTATTCAGTAACTGGGGAGCGACTATTGCTATTCGATCATCGCCTTTGGCCAATTCAAGCATTTTTGATACGGAGTCTTTTTCAAGGATCACGTCAGTGTTCAATAGCAACAAGAAATCGCCGCTGATTTTAGAAGCCGCCAGATTGTTCGCCGCGGCAAAACCGAGATTTCGTCCTGCTTCATACAAGTTTACCTCAGGGAAAAGGGTTCTAGTCTTTTCAACTGAATCATCATTGGACCCGTTATCTACTACAATGATCTCCGGTAATTGATTCAAGTCCAAAGCAAAAACGCTTTCAAGGCAACCAATTAAAAGTCTGGAAGTGTTTCTGTTCAAAATTATTATTGAAAGCTTTGAATTACTTATATTCACGTGCATACATTACAAAATTTAATTACAGTTTGAACAATGAGGATCAGCCACCAATGGTGTTCATGCCGGTTTCCATTCTTCTTAAATTTGCATATCTGCTGGCGGGTTTAGCCATTACGGCCGCTTTGATGAAGGCTTCGATCTGACTATCATCCGGATTAGCCCTGAGCAATGATCTCAAATCCATTTCCAGCGGTCCTAGCAAACAGGGTCTCAAAGAACCGCGCGCAGTCAGCCTCAGTCTGTTGCATGTTGGGCAGAAATGTCCGGTCACTGGATCAATAATTCCTATCCTCCCCTTAGCTCCTTTGATTCTTAACATTCTTGCGGGGCCATCTAAAGGAGACCGATCTAGAGGAATCAAAGAACCAAATGACTTCTCGATTATGCCTATGGCCTCCGCAGCGCCAAATGAATCCGGAGAATTGATCGGTTCCGTGTCATTTCCGAACGGCATTCTTTCGATAAATCTCACATCGAGAGGCCGATCAACAGTCATCCTTGCAAATTCGGGAATGTCTATTTCGTTAAATCCCTTGAGCAAAACCACATTAATCTTTATAGGGTCAAACCCCACATCAAAAGACGCTTCAATACCTTTCATCACTCCCGTCAAGTCATCAACTCCGGTAATGGCGGAAAAACAGTCGCGCCTTAGTGTATCCAAGCTCACGTTAATCCTCTTCAATCCGGCTTCACGAAGTTCCCGAGCCATCTTGTCGAGTTTGGAACCATTCGTGGTCAAGGCGACATCTTCCAGACCAATTTCATGAGTCAATCTCGATATAAAATTCACCACACCCCGTCTTACCAGGGGCTCACCGCCGGTGATGCGAACTTTCCTGATACCGAGTTTTTTTGACACCGAGATAATTTTCAAGATCTCTTCGTATCTCAATATATCATCGTGGGGAATCAGTTTTACGCCTTCGGGAGGTCTACAGTATATGCATCTGAAATTGCACAGGTCAGTAATAGACACACGCAGGTAATCAATTGTTCTGCCGTGATGATCGGTAAGATTTGATTGCATGTTTTAGTTTAAACACTTTCTGTCAAAAAACTTTAGTTTTATTGTTACCGTCGAATAGTCTTCGACTTACATTGAAATTCTATAGCCTAGCCACCAAATCAACTATAGACGAAGGGTCAGTCGCAAAAAGCCTTATGAGAGGTACTTTGCCTACGGCTCCCCGGTCAAATATCGCATCAGGGACCCGTCCCAATTCTTCCATCACATCCTGAACACCCCATGCCAGCGTGCTGCCTTCTTCCTGCTGAAGATCTGGTGGAGTTCTACTCCTGTCAAACTCTGCTACTGTGAAACCTAGCGAACGGATTCGCTTAACCAGGATGTCGGAATACGAAAGATTCATGGCTGCGCGGCGTTGCGGGTCATATTCCATGGCGGCAAGCACAAGGTGATGAATCTGCCTGGAAGCTCCAAATCTCGCTCCAGTAAGTGTGTCAATTGTGTTGACAAGCCTGACTATCCTACCGGGAAATGAAGCCACATCATTCACAGTCTCAGCGTAAGGTATGGCATAGGCAAGATTTGACTGCACTTCCGGTATCAAATGCCCTATATGAAGACGTTTCAATCTATTCAAGGCCTTATCGAGTTCTTCTATTACCTCTGTTCTTGCGATCTCTCTTGCGACTGAAGCGTAATGGTTCAGAGGCCCTATTCCTCTCCCCATTCCCAGGGAAAACCTCAATGCCCTGTAAAGATATCTTTTGGCCTTGTCTATACTCTCCATGACTGGCATGCCCTCCGCCAGGAACGTAGATATTGCCGCTGACAAGGTGCACCCTGTACCGTGGGTATGTCGCGTCCTAACTCGTTGAGTCTGAAATTCGTAGTCCTGATTTCCATCGTGAAGGACATCAACAGGAGCGTCTTTTAAATGTCCCCCCTTGACCAGTACAAACTTTGGTCCCATTTTCATGAGCGCCTTGGCTGCCTTCTTCATATCCGATACCCCGGTTATTTTTTTGCCATAAAAAATCTCGGCCTCCGGGATATTTGGGGTAAGAAGGTAACAAATGGGGAAAAGTTTCTTGACCATTTCTTTTCTGCCGGACTCATCCAAGAGAACGGATCCTGTCTTGGAAAGTATAACAGGATCAACAACCAGCTTTTGCACACCGTGCTTCAATATTTGATCGGCCACTACCTTTACAATCTCGCCATTACCCAACATACCTGTTTTAACACAATCAGCGCCTATATCACTCAAGACAGCTTCGATCTGTTTTTCTACAAAGTCCGGTTCAACCACGCTGACTGCATGCGCGCCCAAGGTGTTCTGGGCCGTTAATGCCGTGATTACACTCATGCCATATCCACCGAGAGACAATATAGTCTTAAGATCAGCCTGTATTCCCGCACCGCCTCCCGAATCCGAACCAGCTATTGAAAGAACTTTCTGCATATCTTCCCCAACTTGTTGTTTCAGCCGTTTCTATATTTGTTCACTACTAGGTGTGAGCTATTGTAGCAATTACAGAACTGTTTTCCAAACATTACAAACTTTTGATTTCCTTTTCCCGCGGCGAAACATATCGTTAGCCGAATATGTAGCTTTTTGGAGAATGCCTTCAGTTGAAATTTCAACATGATTTACCATTAGACAAGGCTCAACAGGTTGTCGTATGAATGTCTTTTTCTTTATGATGAGCAAAGCTTTGGAGGTATCTTAACTGAAAATAGCCTTGATAGGCGTTTGGTTTTGAGAAAAACGGATCCCAAGAAAACCATTTTTATGGCTTTATTCATGAAAATGGGCGATATAGTTAATTTTTAAAGCTGTTTGCGCAGATCAATGACACCTGGAGGCTCTGAATTGAACGAAAACCTCATAAACAGGATGAAACCAGCGCCAATTCTTGTCGCCGGGGACGTGATGGTTGATGAATATGTAATAGGAGACGTCGAAAGAATTTCAC
>DYRE01000323.1 GCA_020718965.1 Desulfomonile tiedjei | reverse complement strand
CATCATGATGCCACCTTCTATAGTGGCTACAATGTGCTTCGCCAGAACTTCCGGAAGTACCTGAGATTTGAGATCTCCGGCGTCTTTAGCCTCACGCAGAACACCTGCTAATATTGCAGTCCAACTCAGAAAGACTTCCCCTATCAGTTGAGTTATTCGATCATTGGTATCGCTCAATTCCAGAGCGGTGTTGCCGAACAGTCAACCTCCGACGAACTTGGTCTTCGTCTGCTTTTCCCATACAGCGTCGAGAAGGTTGGACATTCGTTCCAAAGGGCGTTCACCTTTCAAGCTGTCATACAGAAAGGCCATGAAATCCTTACTTGCCTGCCCCAGAATCGCCAGACTCAATTCTTCCTTGCTGGGAAAATGGAAGTAAAGATTACCTTTCTTGACTCCGCTGGCATTGATGATGTCGTTCACGCTGGTATTACAAAAGCCCTTTTCATTGATTAGTTTCGTTGCCGTTTGCAATACTCGAGATTTAGTGATTTGGCCTTTTGTTTCATTTTTCATTGTCTCCTCTTATAAACCGACCATTTGGTACAAAAATAGTGATCAGATTCCAAATGTCAAGGGCTACGCTGACCCCAAGCTCGGACGACTAACATTTCACCTATGAAACATCGCTTTGTCGGAGTCAAATGCTCTATTTTTAACGATGAGTTGAAAAATTCCAGCGCTCTAGCCACTAACTCATGATCAATATCACGGTAAAATGTCATTAAGTCAAAATGTTAGAGCCTCGTATGTACTGATTATTGGTTCAATAATATCTATTACACCATAATTATAAGTTATTTTTATATACTATATTAATAAGTATTGATGTTTCAGTTAATAATATGTATAAGCTCCGCTCTGGAAGGTTTGAGAGTTACAACCTACTGTCAGAACGGGTGATTTATTATGATACAAAAATTGGTCTTTCTTTTGGCCGTAATCCTATACGCATTCCTGGTGTCCTCCTGCTCATCAATTCAAACCGCAGGATCTATCGTAAAACCAGCCGGTTATGAAAATGAAAAAACTGGTTGGCTCCAAAAGAACCTACCGAGCCTGGAGAAACTTTCAAACCTTATTCCACCACCGACCGAAGCTCGCATGAAATGGGATGAAACGCAAAAAAGACAAAAAGATGGATATAGAGCTGAAGAAGGTTTCTGAAGACCTTTAGGATGTGGGGCCGGGACAAGTCTTCACTCAATCAATTGATCCAAATACTTTCAAAAGAAAATTGGCCGGCTTTTGACACTCAATTCCCAATCCGATCGGTAGCGCTCAGAAAACCCCTACAATCACTATGATTCCGTTAGCGAGGTAGAAAAGCCTAACTGCCGAACCCTTGTCATGCAACTGTTTCCAGTCTGCAGTTAAGTTTATCATTCTATCAATCCTTAAAGCCTGAATAATCGTCAGCAGTGAGATATAGCTGATCGGTTTTAAGACCTCATGCTCAACTAGAGCGACAATCGATATAACTGAAGCGGCCATGAAGAAACGAACACCCCAGATTGCTCCGGGCTTTCCGAATCTCACCGCCAGAGTCATTTTACCAACAGCTCTATCGTCATCTATATCTGACAGGGATTGATAATACAGAATCATGGCGACCATAAGGGCTATCGGGACAGAAACCCAAAAAGCCTCGAATGTGAATCGGCCGGTTAGCGCGGCATTGGAGCCCACAACCATTACCGGCCCCATGTTGATTCCAACAAATATCTCGCCCAGGCCGTAGTAACCGTATCTTATAGGGGGAGCCGTATAAAACAGGCTTGACCCAAACGCAAAAGCCATTAACAAAGAAAGTTCCCACAACCTGGATACATAGACAATCCAGATTCCACAAACTAGAGCCAAAATGTACAGTGAAATGATAGCCGTTTTTATTTGGCTTATACTGATTTTCCCCTGCTGAATTACCCGACTCCCGCCTATTGAATCACCGTCGTCAACCCCTTCGAAATATTCAAAATAATCGTTGGCAAGATTTGTCGCAAGGTGTACCAGAAAGGATGCCGTCAGCACTATCATCCATCTGCCAAGACTCCATGCGCCCATACGCCAAGACAAAGCGCCCCCTAAACCCAAGGGAATCAAAGTCGCCACAAAAAAAGGCGCCCGACTGGCCTGAATCCAGGCCTTCATGGATGATCCCGGGTTCATTCGGCTATCCCTTCGTGGAGGTAGGTCAACCCAAAGGTCAATGGAAACTTTTTCACGGCATTAAAACCCGCAAGATCGAACAAATCTCCCAACTGGTCGGGCGTCAGGAAATCCTGGATCGAGTCAGGAAGATAGGTATAAGCGTCCCTATTTCCTGAAATCACCCCGCCTACAATTGGAATCATGTGGTTAAGATACCATCTGAAAAATTTTCTTAATCTCAGATTTCTAGGGAACGTCATCTCTAGCGTTATAACTTTGCCACCGGGCTTAACAACTCGCTTCATCTCTTTTAGGGCCTTCAGGCGATCAGGAATATTGCGTAGACCAAACGCTATGGTTACGGCTTCAAACTCGGAATCTCCGAAAGGGAGGCTTGTCGCATCAGCGGCTACAAACTCAATTCTGTCGCCAAGTCCTCTCGCCCTGGTCTTGGTCTCGGCTAATCTCATCATTTTTTCGACAAAATCAGCTCCTGTAACTTGCGCTTGGGGAAACTCTTCAGCAATTGCAATTGCAAGATCACCTGTTCCAGTGGCTAGGTCCAATATTTTCTTTACATCAGAAGGCAACCGTCTTGCCGCAAATCTTCTCCAGGCGACATCCCGTCTGCCTGACATGATTCTGTTTAGCAAATCATAATGAGGTGTAATCGTGTTGAATATTCCTTTGACG
>DYRE01000322.1 GCA_020718965.1 Desulfomonile tiedjei | reverse complement strand
ATTAAACCGGACATATTATGTGCTATAAAACAGGACATTCTATTTGCTCCCTACACCCACAGCGCTGCAATGGGCTAACATATGTAACCCTTCCAGGGTTAATGGGATGTTCTCCCATGCAAAGCGAATTACCTCGATGTTCGACTAGGATCCATGAGTAACCGCAATTTTTTCGAACATTCTGACAAGACCAGCTCCAAGGGCAAAAATGGAATTTATGTCCAGGTTATCTTGAGCGGTCGAATCAAAATAGACATTAAGATTTGATTCAAGCCCATCATCGGGTTTCCAGTATCGTATAAGGATCGGGAATTTGACCAATGGCGCCAGGACAATTGAGACGTCCGCACCAAAGTCATCCTCGACTTCCCTGGCGTTAAATATTTGAGTCATGATCTGAAAAAGATCGATATGTTCATCCAGGATCTTTTTAAGTGGTTTTTCACAGCGTTGCTCAAAAAGTCCATTCCATGCCATTCCATCTCTGAGGTCTCTCATGGGCATCCATTGTCCAGTTAGAGCTAACCCTGAGCAATTTAAAACATAATTCAGGATCGGAATAATTATCCACGGGTGCATGTGAATGTCTGAAGAGAGATTAGCATTTTTATCTATACGAACGTCTTTTCCAAAAACCTTGATTATGAGTGCCCCATTTACATATTCAGCGCCTGTTCTGCGAGCGGCTTGAGCAAAATCTATTCCAATCATTCCTTGTTTTAGAGAATCTATATGTTCGTTTAATTCATCTGAGGATTCTTCGGGATGTTGAATTTTTGCGCCCACATTGTCTATTACCTCTTTGCTAAGGTATGGGCAATCCCTGAGTTCTTTTTTCCCCTGAAATGCAGCGATCGCAAAAACGAGACAAGTCGGTTCACGACACTCCCTACAGTTTGTTTTGGGTAGCAACTTGAGTATGTCCATTGCGTTGTTGACTGGGGACACCGATTCTCTCCTTCTGTCAAAGGTCGTTACGATTTGTACGCAACGAATTCCAATTTAGACTTCTAATTTCAACGAGTCAATCAGTTGAATTCTACTTGCCATGTAATGGATATTGTGTTGAAAGTAACCTTCATCCAACTCTGGTTTGTTTCGAGAGAGCATTATAAAGATGAGCGATTCTCGTATTGAGACTTTGACAGCGGCATTTTATCACGATCCCCTTGCAGAATTTTTTTGGCCGGATGAGAAATCCAGAACCAGGGGGCTTTCCGTAGGAGCCAAATTCCTGCTGGACTTATCATCAAAAACATGGAGTTCAGAGACTACAGAAGGGAAGTGCGCTGCTGTCATCGGCGCTGCTGAACCAGGAGGGTATCCGCCTCCATTTTTCCGCTCGATTGTTGCGCTATGCAAACTGACATTGAGATTGCCATCTTTGGGACCCCTTGGCGCAATGGGGAAATGGAGCAGTATCTCTCGTCAGTTAGGTGAGATCCACCCTAGCCAGCCACACTGGTACATATGGGTTTTGGGGGCGCATCCGAATCACCAGGGCAAAGGACTGGGAGGAAAACTGTTGATACCGATTCTTCAGAGTGCGGACGAAAACAGTGTTGTTGTCTATCTCGAGTGTTCCAATCCAAGGAGCCTTGATTTCTACAAAAAATATGGATTTCAGGTGACGAAGCAAATTGTTCCCGTTTCAGGGGGTCCACCTATTTGGAGCCTTTTGAGGAAACCAACATCTCATGTTTAGAATGGGAACTAGATGTCGGTAATGTTGGAAATGGAAGAAAAAAGACCAGAGCCTTCTTTCTATTTGTTTACACGATTCTTAAATCCCATGATTCATTTTGGACTGTTGCAGTCGCGCAAGGTAGACTTGTACAAGTCACGTTATGGCGTAGAGGAGATACGTAAGACCCCGCTCTTCAATAATTTTATCTCTTTTCGAATGAATTCCGAATACTGAATTCAAAACGTTTTTCTTCGAATCGATGCGGATTGCAATTGTCGTAAGTCCGTTCCCAAAAAGTCACTTTGTTCTCTAAATCGATCAGCAACACAACGGAGGATCGGGTCCCATACGAGTCGCTTGAGACAAATATTGGGGCGAGAATCCTTTCCCATTCAAGTCCTACACCAGTTTCAGGCAGCGATTCATCAGGGGGCTGAGTTCTGTCAGTGAGAATCTTGAACAGAAGTTCCGGATCAAGATTCTCTCCTTTGGAAAGTGTTTCCTGAAGCGCCATCTTGCCTCTAACTAGTTTTGGCCAAGGAGTATCGAGCAAATGATTACTCAATCCATAGACCCCAGGTTCCAGTATTCTCGGTTTAGTCTCACGGTTGGAAAAGGAGCGTAGTTGACTGTGATGTCCGAATAACAGGTTAAATTCATTGTAATTGTGGACGTCGTCTGCCAGCCTCTCCGCATATTTTGAGGGATTGCATTCATCCCTGAGGAATTCGCTAACCAGATTGCCCCTGGAGAGTGCATTTTGTTTTCTGCCGGAAGGATTGCGGAAGTTTGTCAGGACGGCCAATTCACCACTTGTCGAGATCCCCAGCCATGTGCCGCTTTCTCGCAAATCACGGCCTGCAAGAATGTTGGGCGCATCTTCCCAAAAATGAGCCGATGCGGTGGGCCTGTCAAGAAACTCGTCACGATTCCCCGCCAGAATGAGACTGTACCTGGGGTGGTTATTGACTGAGAGTAATATGAGACACATGGGGACTCCAAATTTGATTTATGTTTTAGATCTATTTGAGTAATAAACCGGTAAAGAATTTGTAAACAATATCGGCTGCCAATTGAAGTAAAGATTAATATCGGTGCGCAATTGGTTAAATGATGCTATGTACAGCTCCTGGAGTAAAATGGCTCTTTTATGAATCAGCCC
>DYRE01000022.1:4920-13363 GCA_020718965.1 Desulfomonile tiedjei | reverse complement strand
CTTCCATATACCCAGGCCCGCCGACAGCAATGAGATCACGAACACGATAGCCGCCAGAAACAGGAGATCGTCGTTATTGATTACTACTTTACGGGGAAATATTGGGAACACCCATTTGCCGGCATAAAACGCAAACAGAAAACCCAGGAAACCAAGTAAAAGAGCCTGCTCGAGAATCAGTGCCAGTATAACCCTGTTTCTCGCTCCAATAAGCTTAAGCATCGCAATGTCATGGATCTTTTCAAGTGTCAGTGTGTATAATATGAGAGCCATTATTATGGCGGAAATGACTATCAGAAGACCTCTAAAAAGACCAAGCTGTCTTCTTGCCCTGTCTACAACTCCCCTAAGTAGGAGTTCGCTCTGTTCCACCCTGGTGAAGGCTGTTACATCCGCCCAGCCTGACAGTTTTGCGACTACAGACTCTGGATTGGCTCCAGGCGCTAATTTAACCAGGACTGCGCTTACATAAGGTTTTGGAAGAGCCGGTAATTTTGACGACGCCAACCCCGCCCTTTCCAATAGAGACGGTTGAGTCCAGCCTATATCATCCCTTGTTAGTCTTAAACGTCTGGCCTGTCTCTCAATCCGAATGGCTTCCCCAGAGTAATCGTACTGAATATCAAGAGCGTCCAGAAGGGTAAAAAACGCAAGCCCATCTCCGCTCATGCTCGTCATGCCTTTTGTAATTCCCACAACCCTGTAACGATTCTTGCCCAATGGAATCTCGTCTCCAAGTTGTAGCCCCAGAATCTGATCAGCGATCATTTCGAAATGCGCCGCCCCTAAATTACGACCCGCTATAATGGGAAGCCATTGTCCCTTATCTTCCGGCCACGAAAGTCCCTGGACCTGAATTCGAAGAGGCTTGTTGTTGTATTCCCGCTGTACGGCGAATGTGACGAAAGATCTCGCGCTTGCTACCCCTGACAGGGCTTGTAACCTGTCTTCAATGTTTCTGGGAATTCTGGAGATTTCAGCGAATGGGCCCCTTGTGCCATGTTGAACAACCCAGAGATCAGCCCCGATGTTATCCAGTAGCAACGTGGCTTCACTTATCATGCCCTGGTATATCCCGCCCATTCCCATCACTATCATGAGAAGCATTCCAATACCTAAGGCGGTTAAGGCAAATCTTGAAAGGTTATGACGGATATCTTTAAGAGCGAGATTCATTTGCTGTAGACTCTCAGGCCGTTCATCAACTGAGAGGGCTCAGGGCCGATAATTATGGTGTCGTTGACCGAAATGCCCTTGAGAATTTCAACTCTGTCAATTCCCCTCAATCCTAGAGAAACGTCTTGCCATTGGGCCCGACCATCTTTGGCCAGGTAAACTCCGGGCGTATTTTTTTTCCAAACAATCGCCTGAAGTGGAACATATATTACATTGTCTTTTCTTGCCGTTTCTATGTAGACTTCAGCCCGTTGTCCAATCGCCCAGTTTTGAGGCAGGCTATCCAATCCAACATCCACTTTGAATTCCCGGGTCTCTCTATCGACTTCCCGACTTATTCGGACAACCTTACCTTTCAACTCCCGCTTAGGGTCGGACCTGAAAACTACTCGAGACTTTTGCCCCGTTTCAAGGCCGGCCATGGATGTTTCGTCTACCCATGCGGAAACCCACATTTCTCTGGTTGAGATTAACTGAAAAATAGTGGCTCCAGGGACCACAATATCACCTACGTCCCGATCTTTTCTGACTATGAGACCCTTAAATGGACTATAAATTCTCGTGTCACCAAGTCGGGCCTGTTGAAAACGAAGCCTCTCCCTGGCCGCCAGAACCTGACGGTCCGCCTCGCTGATCGCCGCTGTCGCGCGTTCCACATCGGCTTCCGCCACTGCAAGGCCCTGAATTGTTTTATCCATAACTTCCTGAGATATACTTTTTGAAACCAGCAAACCGGCATAACGATCATAATCTCTTCGAGCCTGATCGAATATCGCCCTGGACCTTGCCTGGTCGGCCTTCACGCGTTCAACCGTGGCAACCTCGGCGTTTACTATGGCCTCCTGAGTGCTAACTTCCCTGGCGAAGTCTGAATCGTCGAGACGGGCTAAGAGCTGCCCACTTTCGACCCAGTCATTCTGATCAGCCATGAGTTCAACAATCAAACCCTGGATCTTTGAGCTCACACTAGTCTGGTAATGCGCTTCCAGAGTTCCTGTGCCCATGACTTCTTCTACAACTTCTCCATATTGCGCCACAGATGTTGATACCGGCACAGGCGCAAACTTAACCTTATAGATGACCAATGCGATCAGAATGATAAGAAGAATCCACTTCCAACTCTTCGACAGAATGTTCTTTAGACCACTGTCCAATTTTTTCCCCTTTCGGAGCTATGAGTAGGCTGACACCGGCAAAAATATATAGAATAGAGTTGACGCAATTGTTTATCGCGATTAATCTATCCTGATGATACTCTTAAATCCCAAGTATAATCGAACATAACGGCTCACACAAGGAAACTTAATTTGATCATCCTGGATTGATGGTCCTATTACCAACGTTGTTGCGCCATCTTTCCACCTGTGAGAATACCGGAGACTTCCATTATGGCGGTTTTTCCCAAGAGCTTAAAGTTCAAGCTGATATTCCTGGTAATCCTTGGTCTTATTCCTCTGGTTTTACTAACATTGTTCAACAACCTTGAATTACGGGAAGAAGCCATAGTCAGAGCCCAGGAAAAGGTTCTGGCGACAGCCGGTCATTTTGAAAAACAGTTTAACTTCGTGGTGGAAGAAACCAGGCAGGTTCTCAAGGTTTTGGCGCAGGAACCGAATATCCTGGAGTTGGGCCCCAAATCTTGTTTGGACCTTTTCAATCCAGGCATTTTCAAGAAAACCTTTCCTTTTTATACTGATCTCGGTTTGATTGATTCGTCGGGAAAACTCGTCTGTAGTGTTCTGGGTGATTCCGGCATGAAAGATTTCACAGGCCAGTCTTACTTCAATGAAACTTTGAGAACGACCCGGTTTTCAATAGGGGGTTTTCATAATAATTCCGTTTCAGGTTCTGCTGAAGTCGGTTTTGGATACCCGATCCTGGATTCTGAAGGAAAGTTTAAAGGAGTCGTCTTTGCAATTCTCGACATGAGAATTCTTGACACGCTTTTCCAAAATCAAATAATCCCTCCCAATGCCAGTCTTACGGTTGTAGACAGTATGGGCTTCATCATGGCCCGTTATCCCGACGCCACACAATGGATTGGAATATCCGGATCATTGTCGGAAATTGTGAAAAAAGTTCTGGATAATAAAGAAGGGGTAATGGAAGCGGTAGGAATTGATGGTGTTAGGAAAATCTACGGTTTCAGACGGCTGGGTAGTTTTTCCAAAGGCCCCTATGTCTATGTCGGTATACCTGTGGGGCACGTTACCGAGGGGGCTGACCGCCTATTACTCGCAAGTTTGTTTTGGTTGGGAGCGGCAGCTTTTCTGGGAATGTTGGTGGTCTCGGGTCTGTCTTACCTGATGGTGATTCGCCATTTGAACACATTGATAAATTCTACGGAAAAGATCAAGAAAGGAGACCTCAGCGTACGCACCGGACTGGATGGTCGAAACGGAGAAATAGGCCTACTGGGAAGCGCTTTTGACCAAATGGCGGCATCTCTTCATGAACGCGAATACGAACGGAAGGTTTCTCACGAGGAGTTACAGAAGGAGAAACATCTTTCAGACGCCCTTATCGATAGTCTGCCAGGCGTATTCTATCTGTTTGACGAAGATAGCAGGCTGCTGAGATGGAACCGCAACGTTGAAAAGGTTACAGGGTATTCTAATTCTGAAATGGCTAAATTGAAACCTTTGGACCTGATTGCTCATGCTGACAGAAAAAAGGTGCGAGAGACTTTTGAGAAATCTCTGAACAATGTCGATACCACAATTGAGGCTCTATACCTCACAAAGACGGGGGAGACAATTCCCTATTTTTTTACAGGAAGAGCGATTGAAATTGATAATACAAGATGTGTCATAGGGACGGGCCTGGATATTTCAGAAAGGCAGAGGATAGAAAAGGAGTTAAAGGACAAGGAACATTTACTGAAAACAATCCTTGCAACATCACCGGTAGGCATACACCTGGCGGAGAACCGGACCATAAAATGGGCCAACGAGGCATGGATTCAAATGTTCGGATTCAAAAATGAGATGGACTTTATTGAGAAAAGCGCCAGGATAGTCTACGAGTCGGAAGAAGAGTTTGAAAGAGTAGGAACCGTGCTCTATTCAAATCTTGGCAAGGGGGATGTAGCCGAAGTCGACTCAAAATTGAAACGGCAGGATCGAACGAGTTTTGACGCCTCAATAAGGATAGCAAGATTAACCGATTTTGATAATCAGAACGACACTGTTGTAGCGGTTGTTACCGATGTTTCCCAAAGAGTCAAAAACGAAGAAGCGCTGCGAGATAGCGAGCAACGATATCGTAACCTTATTGAAACAATGACTGAAGCCATTGGTATCGTTGACAGGGAAGGCATCCTAACCTATGCCAACAAGAGAGCCTGTCAGATGCTAGGCTGTGCGGAAAGTGACTTGATAGGTCACAGAGTGGAAAAGTTTCTCAACGAATCAAGCAGAGAAACCCTTCGTATTCAGATGATGAAAAGGAACGTGAGACTATCAGAGTCCTATGAGCTTACGTGGGTCAAAATGAATGGTGAAATTATACACACACTTGTGTCATCACGATCCATTTTTGATTCTGATGGCGTATTTAAGGGTAGTCTTGCTACGGCTACCGACATAACTGATCGAAAGCTCTATGAAAAGCGATTGGCGGATTCAGAGAAAAAGATGCGGTTATTAATAGAGCAGGCTCCTATTGGCATAGCAATATTTCAGGATGGTAAATATTTTTACGCCAACCCGGAATTGATGGCAATGTTCAAGTGTGAGGACAGCGCTGAAATCGAGGGACGATCTTTGACGGAATTCGTTGCGCCCGGGCATCAGTATCTCTTTATGGAACGCTACAGGAGATTCCTTGCCGGGAGACCGACCAGGCAGTCTTATCAGGTCGAGGGGATCAAGAAAACAGGCGAATTGTTCGAAATGGTAATTTGGCCCAAAACAATAGAATACAATAATCATCTTGCAGTATTGGCATTTATGATGGACGTGTCGGAAAACACAAATCTTCGCGCCCAACTCATACAGGCTCAGAAAATGGAGGCGATTGGGACTCTGGCCGGCGGAATAGCGCACGATTTCAACAACCTCTTGCAGGTAATCATCGGATACTCTGAATTGATATTGATGGATAGTAATCTGACCGACAAATTGAGGCACAGCGTAAAATCAGTTAATAAAGCGGCGGTTAATGGGGCTGATCTCGTCAAGAGGATACTCACATTTAGCAGGAAAACTGAGACTAGACCAAAACCGCTGGATTTAAATCATGAAATCAGGCAAATAAAGAAACTACTCGATCGAACAATTTTCAAGATGATCGAAATAGAACTCCATCTTTCAGACGAAATAGATCCTATCAATGCCGACGCCGCCCAAATTGAGCAGATCATAATGAATCTTGCGGTGAATGCTAAGGATGCGATGCCGGAAGGGGGTCGGCTGATTATCGAAACCAGCGGTACATTCCTGGGTTCTGAATATTGCGCAAGTCATATCGAGGCTACTCCTGGCCCGTCTGTTTGCCTTTCAGTCTCGGACACCGGGTCCGGTATGGACAGGAAAACCATTGAAAGAATTTTTGAGCCCTTTTTCACAACCAAGGCCTCAGGAAAGGGAACAGGGCTTGGTTTGGCCATGGTATACGGTATTGTGAAACAGCATGGAGGCCATGTTACCTGTTACAGTGAAATGGGCGCCGGGACAACATTCAAGATTTATTTTCCCGCTCTTGTTTCCGAAAAAATATCGCCTGATAAAACTGATATCAAGATGACAGTAATAGGCAACGAGACAATTCTTCTCGTAGATGACGAAGAAACTGTCAGGGAAGTGGGGAAAGAATTGCTGGAGGATTTTGGTTATCGGGTGATAACGGCCATGGGCGGTAGAGAGGCGTTGTCAATATATGAGGCGGAAAGAGACAACATAGATCTGGTAATTCTGGATCTTATGATGCCGGAAATGGGGGGCAAAGAATGTCTCGAAGAGCTTCTTAAAATCAACCCATCTGTGAAATCACTCATCTGCAGCGGTTATTCCGCCAATGGAGCCGCAAAAGCCGCCATAAGCATTGGGGCTAGCGGATTTGTCGGTAAACCTTACATATTTACTGATTTGCTATCCGAGATCAGAAAGATTCTGGACCAGCCTCGCTCTGGAGCTTGATTAGGCGTAATGAAAAACTCTGTCAATTAATTATCAGAGAAAGGACAACATCCTGACGTATGGGTTCGGACAAATCGGCAAGGAAGAATTCAAAGAGAAAGCTGGAGTCCACAAGGATATCCGACGAGCCTGACTCTTGTGAATTTGAACCGGTATTGTCTGATGTAGAACTGGTATGGCGAGGAAAGCGACAACTTGAAAGACAGGAGGTTGCGGATTTACGTCCAATAGAGCGGGTCTGTATCCCTCCTGATTTCTCCAGCGAATCCTGTAACGCTTCCCATTCATCTTCATCCTGGATCAACAAAATTATCAGGGGCGACAATCGGCTCGTTATGAATTCCCTTCTCTACGGTGAGCTAAAGGATGAAATTCGTGCTTTAGGTGGGATCAAATTAGTGTACATCGATCCCCCGTTCCTCGTTGGAACAGATTTCAACATGAGTGTAGTGGTGGGAGAGCATCGATCTGAGAAAGTTAATGTTTTCCAGGAGTTTGCATATCGAGATTCCTGGAAAAAGGGTCCTGGTTCATACCTGAATATGATGTATCAGAGACTCAAGATAATTCGTCGTCTTCTCGCCGACGATGGGAGCCTTTGGGTCCACTGTGACTGGAAAGCCAACTTCATGATCAGGTCGATACTGGATGAAATATTCGGGGCAGACGCATTCAGGAACGAGATTATCTGGTATTATACCAACAAGATACCAGATACTCGTAAACGTCAGTACACTAATGCCACGGACACAATCTTTTACTACGCCAAATCATCCAAAAGCATTTTTAACTGGCAATTTGAGAAGCGTGACAAGCCCATTAAAGTCTCCAGGATGAAGAAAGTTGAAGGGAAGAAGGTTTATCCCAGGGGGGAAGACGGAAAGTGCATTTACGTCACTCGTGAAGAGCGTACAGCAGACAATGTGTGGAAGATCCCACTGCTCCACGCTCACCCGGAAATGTGGGGCTATCCCACCCAAAAACCTGTCAGACTACTGGAACGCATCATTATGACTGCGACCAACCAGGGAGATCTGGTGGCAGATTTCTTCTGCGGTTCTGGGTCTCTTCTGGAGGCCGCACAGAAGTTGGGAAGAAGATGGATAGGATGCGACATCGGTAAGATCGCAACGCACACATGCCGGAAACGCATGATAAATTTTATGCGAACAGATGGCGATTTAACACGAACCAGCGGCGCCTTTGATGTTGTGGAGGCCACAGATCATCTAAACTCAAGTGACCCTAAATCCTTGGGCGTCCATGGAAGTGATGCGACTTCGGATGGGTATCTTCAGACGACGATTTTTGATTTCGAAGATAATTCAGGTCCCGGGAAACTACAGCCTGCTGATATTGCCAAAATGATTTCTCGTTCAGCAAAAGGGGATTTCGCCACCTTCCTCGCCCCTCGTCACATTTCCATAAACTCTCACATGATGCTCGAAGTCCTGGATATTTGCTCTAATACAGGGGTAAAGAAGCTTGATGTCATGGGCTTTGATTACGAAAATTCCGTGGAACCGTGGATTTTGGAAAAAGCCAACAGTTTGTCCGTGGGAATTTGTCTGAAGAAAGTTACCAGGGAAATCCAGTTGAATTCCAAACCGGGTTCCGGCGACCAGGAATCGGAAATTCTCGCCTACTTTAAGGCTACAACAAACCTGGAGAGACTGTCAGCCCAAATCACCCTGTCGGATTTTGGTTTGTATTGTGTGGGAATGGATCAGGAAGTTTCAACTGAAAATGGAAAAATCAAATCATCGAGAATATTGATCGACAGCCAGGGAAGGCTGGTCAGGTCCATCAGTAAACGCAATGATGAAACCCGTAGGCATGTCCTGACAGGTACATGGAGTGACTGGATAGACTACTGGGCGGTGGATTTTGATTACGGCAACAAACAGATCATTTCCCCCTCCGTGGATAATTACTGCAATACCCGAAACGGGCCTGTTTTTACAAGTGTGTGGCACTCATTCAGGACACCCAAAAAAAGGACTATTGAGTTATCAACTCCCTTTTGGAAATATGTCGAAGCCGGGAATCATAAAATAGCGGTTAAAGTGGTTGATATTTTTGGGAATGGGACTGAGAGAATCTTCGATGTTGATATTCCGTAAAGAGGT
>DYRE01000022.1:0-4820 GCA_020718965.1 Desulfomonile tiedjei | reverse complement strand
TATTTTTGGGAATGGGACTGAGAGAATCTTCGATGTTGATATTCCGTAAAGAGGTCTTTGATAAATTTTGAGTTACGTGCGGCGAACTAGCAGTAAAACTCTATAATTTTAATCAGAAATACGTTAAAATACCTTGAATAACCGAGGAGTTAAGGAATTTAACGTAAAAATATTGCCTTGTTTTTTTGTTTCGACTATTCTGCCTGAATCAGAAAATGTTTCGGGTACGAATCTATTATTGATTTAGGCAAACCAGGATCACCTGCTTGTCAAGGTTTTGAGCGTGACGCTCGTGTATCCTCATCTTGAAAGGAGATGTTGGCATGAAAAGGCTCTTTGTTTTGGCTAACCTCATGATCGGTATGTTGTCGGTCCTGTTATTGTCGCCTTTATACGCTGCTGATCCGATATTGATAGGCGTTCCAACCGCAACCACCTCGCTCGAGGGTAGAGAATCCGTAAAGGCGGTTCAGATGGCCGTCAATGAGATCAACGACAAAGGTGGAGTTAAAGTCGGACAGGAAAAAAGACTTCTGGAGGTTGTCGTCTCGGATCTAAGAGACTCTTCCGCCGGTGTCCCGGTTTCTGAGGCTTTGCTTGGTCTGGAAAAAATTATCACCGATAAAAAGGTTAACGCAATCCTGGTCGGTCCATTCAGGTCCGAGTCACTCCTGGCGGGTATGGACATCATAGCAAAGCATAAGGTCCCACTTCTGGCGACTATAGCCATGTCTCCAAAATTTGAAGAAAAAATCAAGGAAGACCCGGTCAAATACAAACACTGTTTTCGAGTGTGTCTGAATGCGCAATCTCTGGTTGGCTATCTTGCTCAGACTCTGGGATTCATGAAAGAAGAATTTGGCTTCGAAAAACTCTACGTGATGACTCAGGATGTGCTGTGGGCAAAGGCAACCGGCCAGGGAGCGGCCAAAGTCGCTTCTTCAAAAATGGGCATTGAACTCGTGGGTTCAGAGACTTATCCGACCGGGGCTTCGGATTTTGCGCCTGGTTTGATGAAGGCCAAGATGAAAAACGCTCAAGTCATAATGCCGATATTTGATATGCCCCAAAGCGGAATCCTGCTCAAACAGTGGAAATCCCAAAAGATACCCTCGATGCTTTGCGGATTCATCTCGCCCATGGCCGGCCAGGGGGCCTGGAAGATTTTTGAAGGGAAAATCGGTGGCCTGCTTAATTCCAATTTTGAACTAGGTAGCGCCATCCCTGTCGAAAAATATCCGCCGGCAACAAAATTTTACAATGATTATCAAAAGAAGTTCGGAGTCCCTATGGAAGCTGGACATGGCCCGGCGCCTTCTTATGACTCCGTTTATATCTTTGCAGAGGCGGTTGAACGCGCAGGCTCGCTTGACCCTGACAAGGTAGCTGATGAACTCAAGAAGACCGATCGAGTGGGCGTCATTGGAAGAATAAAATTCAACGAAGGTAATCAGGTAATTTACGGGGCTGATCCCAAAGAGACCGCTGCTGGTTGTGTCTATCAGTGGACGGATGACGGGAAAAGGGTAATAGTGTTTCCTAAAGCCATAGCGGAAGGGAAGGTAGTTCTTCCGGAATGGATGAGCGCTGTAAAGAAATAGGTTCTTTGTTCGATTATTATGTCGAGCCAGGATTGAATACGCCCTGAGAGCTTAAAGCAGCGCTCAGGGTGTAAATCAGTGAAAAATTGCCGTCAGCAAGGAGCGAGGTCATGTGGGAAGTCGCTTTAATCTATGGCTTTATCAATAGTGTAATACTCGCTCTAACGGCCCTGGGATTCAGCTTGACCTTTGGTATAAGCGGCGTGTCTAATTTCTCCTATGGAGCGATGTACATTTTTGCAGGGTTCGCATCCTGGCTGTTGATAAACAAGCTGGCGCTTCCATTCTTTGTATCCGCCGCGATCGCGGTATTTTTGACGGCTCTGCTTGGAGCCGCGATGTATCGCTTCGTTTTGCTCCGGGTTCGTGGTCTTGTAATCTCGGAGGTTATAGCCACATTCGGCGTTGGTCTGATAATTCTGGAGCTTTTCCGTTACTTTGGATTCTCAGGCTTTGAATACACGCTACCTGTCTTTAGTGATGGCAGCCTGCTGATAGGGAACACCTACGTGGATTATCAGCGAATCTGGATAGTGGGAGTCGGCATAGCGCTCGCTATAGGCCTTTATCTGTTTACTCACTATACAAAGATTGGCCTTGCCTTCAGGGGCATCGCTCAGGATGAGCACACCGCCCTGTCTCTTGGCATTAATTCAGACCGCATTGCCGGATTGAGCGTAGCTTTTGGGTCAGGTCTGGCCGCTATAGCCGCGATACTGATCCTCCCCCGTGGAACGATTGCGGTAAACGATGGATATGACGTTCTTATCAATGCCATGGCAGTTTGCATAATTGGTGGGCTGGGAAGCTCTGTTGGCGTTGTTTTGGCTTCATTTCTCATTGGCTACGCACAGATCATGACAGACATATTGTCCGGCCCACACTGGAAAATGATAATATCTTTAATAGCTATTCTCGTTATACTGGTAGTCAAGCCTTCCGGTCTTCTTGGAAAACAGAAGGAACTGGAAGATCGAATATAGAATTTCATTTATTGAGAATACCAATCATCGCATGAGAGTGGCCCTTAGGTGAAACAAAAGAGAAAGGAAAGAATAGACAGAGGGATCAAAGCTAGATCCGACGACGTGTTCTCGCTGAACTCGTTCCGGGAAATGCTTTACGTAGCTGTTCCACCACTGGCTCCCGTCCTTTTGCTGACCATCCTGCCTCTATTTCTGCCTTCTTACTGGCAAAAGGTCTTGATATCTACGTGCGTTTTTGCGCTGCTTGCCATGAGCTGGGACTTTCTCGTCGGTGTTGGCATGGTGTCCCTGGGCCAGGCTTTGTTTTTTGGAGTTGGAGCATATATCGCAGGGGTTTCCAACAAAATCCTCGGATTGCCTATATGGATAGATCTCCCTCTGGCTACGGTTCTGGGAGGCGTTATATGCACGGTCTTGTTGACTCCAGTCCTGAGATTGCGGGGTGTCTACTTTTCGATGGTAACCCTCGTTTTACCGTTAATGCTGGAACGTATCATTGAGGCTACTGGCATATTTGGAGGCACAGAAGGAATAACGGGCATCAAGGCGTTCACCAATCCGTTTGTTGAATCGTACGTGATTATTTTCGTGACACTGTTTGCCCTGTTCGCTTTCCGGCGTCTGGTCACAACCGATTACGGTCTTGTCCTTAAAGCCATAAAGGACAACGATAGGGCGGTTATGAGCGTGGGGATCAACATTTACTGGATGAAGGCCCAGGCCCTGTTTATATCAGGTTGCGTAGGTTCCTTTTGCGGGGCTTTTCTAACCCATGTTTACGGGTTTGTAGGCATGCCTTCCTTTGCTCTCGACTATTCAATTCTGCCTCTATCCTCGGCTGTAGTGGGCGGTATGGGAACATTCGCAGGATCGTTTATGGGGGCGTTTATTCTCGTCCCCCTGTCTGAAGCGCTTCGAGGAATCGGTGGTTTGAGAATAGTGCTGTATTCATTTTTCCTGGTGGTCTTCATTGTCGCTCTACCGGAAGGTATTTTCCACTACATTCAGAGGAAGTATCAGCAATTCGAAAGATGGGTTGAAGTTGACAAATGAGTGATCAGAACAACCATCAAAATGACTCACGCCTGATTTTGCGGGTTGAAAACCTCAGCAAGAGCTTTGGAGGCGTTAAAGCGGTCGTCAGTGTAAGTTTTGATCTCCATGAAGGCCAATTACTCGGAGTGATTGGACCGAACGGATCAGGGAAAACGACTCTTGTCAATCTTATAACGGGTTTCCTGAAGCCGGATCTTGGCAGGATAGTTTACAAGGGTAAAGAAATCACCGGTTGGGCGCCGTATCGAATCGCCAGGATCGGAATAGCCCGGACCTTTCAGATGATTCGACCCTTCGCCGAGCTGCCTTCGTTCAAAAACCTGATCATCCCCCTGTATTCTCCTAGGGTCAAAGCGCTATCCGGAGGTAAATATGGCGATCTTGACGCCGTGGCGAAAGATTACCTCGAAGAAGTGGGCTTTGAACGGGAATCCGCAGTAACATACAAATCCGCCGGCAGCTTGCCTCATGGGTACCTGAAGCGGTTGGAACTGGCCAAGTGCATGGCTCTTAGGGCTGACCTGGTCATACTCGATGAGCTGTTTTCGGGATTAAGCATAGCCGAATTGGCAAGTATTGTGCCCATAATCGAAAAACTTGTCTCAGAAGGAAAGACCGTAATCATGATCGAGCATCGGTTGCGGGAACTTTTCAGGATAGCGGACCGGGTCGTTGTGTTGAATTATGGCAGCGTGATCGCTGACGGGGTACCTTCTGAAGTCATGGAAAGATCAGAAGTCAGAAAGGCTTATTTGGGTTCAGAATAAATGCTTGAAATCTCTAACCTTATGGTTTTCTACGAAAACGCCGTCGCGTTGAACGATTTCAGCATGACCGTTAAGTCCGGTGGTATTGTCGCTGTTATCGGCTCTAACAGCGCGGGCAAGACAACGCTCATGAACACGCTGTCAGGTTTGATCATCGACACCAAGATCAAGGAGCAGCGTAAAGGTGGAGAAAGAATAACCATATACGGGAAAATAGTATTTAACGGCGAAGACATAACAGACCTTTATCCCAGTGAAAGAGTCAAAAGAGGAATGGTCCTGTGCCGTGAACGCCACCCAATATTTCCGGAATCCGATCTTATGGAGAATCTGTGGATTGCCGGTTACCTGCGAAAGAAGCCGGAAATTAGAAAAAGTATAGATTATGTGTTTGGGCTTTTCCCAACTCT
>DYRE01000021.1 GCA_020718965.1 Desulfomonile tiedjei | reverse complement strand
CGTTACGTCAGCAAGGCCGGAATCGATTTTTCTTCTAACGATAAGCCCCAAGACCCCTATTGTTCCCAATACATAGCCGGGAACAGCCATAACCATTGTCAATGATTGAAATAAACTAGCCAAGGCTGAATTCTCAGGGACCATGCCAAGAATCTGTAGAATCGCTCCAACGGCCAAGAAAGCTAAGCCACCGATACACATGTAGAGTCCAAGGTGGAACGGAAACGACCAATACCATAAAGGCTTGTTGTCTTGATACAATGCCTTGATAAAAAGTATTTCCGGTACCATGAATTTGTATTGAGCCATGTGATCTTTATGCCGAGTCTTTTTCCAGTGATCCACTTCCTCATAAAAAGATCCACCCCATTCTTTCCCCTCATGAGGTATTGGATACAGTTCCCAGCGTACGTGCATCGGCATAGTCGCATACTTTAAAATTTTTGCGGCAAATGCGATCACGAAAACCAGACCACTCAAGTAAGTCAGGATCTGCAAAAAACCCATCTCAGCGCTCCTTTTTATGATGATGATTTAATCTTTGCCGGGTGGCGGTTTACAAAGATATCAACCTCAATAATTAACATGTTCCAAATCATTCCGCCACTTGTTTCATTTTTGAATGTTTAATTTTTGAAACATAAATAGTGTAACGATTCAGAACCGAATCTGCAAATAGATTGCTATACGGAATTAATACAGTTGTTTTTTATATGCTGGGAAGATCAAAGTTCGGTCGTGTTCTCATCCATCTCGACAGGCATAGCCAATTCACCGACCAATGACTCTTTTGCTTCGGGATAGAATTTCGGCAAAGGGTCGTCAGCAAAATCAGCCCTGAAAAACTTATCTACCCAATTCCGGCCCCACTGGTCTTCTTCAAGAAAATGTCGCAGATCACCCGTGCCCTTGAGGTTCTTCAGTTCGACCCAACCATCCGTTTCAAGCATTAGTGTCAGGTCCTCCGGCGCGTTGTCAGACCAATCTATGAAATAAGGAGAATGAGAACTCATCAAAACCTGCTTGTTTGGATTGTCGGCCACGTATCGATTTATCAGTCCATAGAGCACTCTCAGTCGATTGGGATTCAGGAATGTCTCCGGTTCTTCAACGAAGAATATTCGAGGCTGGTCCGGCAGATTAAATAAAGTGCACAGAGCGAGAAAGACGAGGAATCCATCTGAAAGCTGGGGTCCTACGAAATATCCGGTTTTTTGCTCTTCTTCGACCCCTATACCAACTTGCCCAGGATCTCCCAAATGGGGAGTAAAAATTCTTTTTATTCCCGGGATGGCTCTTTTGACTTCCTCGACTGTGCGATAAAAGTTCTCCGGGTAGTTTTTCTCCAGGTAATGGATCACTGCGGCAAGGTTTTCTCCGGTGTGATCCAACAAATATGAATCCTGAATTGAAGCAGGCTTCTTGATTAAATCCGGTAAAAATCTGTATCTTTTTATTTTTGAAAGATATTGAGCCACAGATCTAATTCTTTTTTCCGCGTCATTCCATGCATGCCCTTTCCTCATTTGGGCCATTTTCGATTCCCGAGCCTTAACATCGGAGATGGTGAACAGAATGTCACCCTGAATTTCCTGAAGTGTTTCTTCCTTAATCAGATATTCGTTTCGCCTTATTTCGGTGAAAACAAAACGATAGTTGTAATTGATGTCATCAACTCGAAGAGTTATCTCTAACCCGAGATCAAAATCCTGGTTATCCTCTGAATCACGCGCTTTGCGACTTAATGTCTGTCGAAAAGTAAAAGGACCAGGACCAAAAGCGCTACTCAGAGGTCCAGACGCAAGAAAGCTAAGCATCAGAAGGAAATTGCCCAGATTTGATTTTCCGGAACCATTGGGCCCGAGAAAAATATTTAGAGGCCTGACGTCAAATTCGGCTTCTTTGAAATTCTTAAAATTCTTGATTCGGATACTCCTGATCATAAGGGAAAAAAACCTTTCTGAGAAAAAGTCTACGCCTCGTGTTGTAACGAGCTGAAGTCCGTATCTCTGATTAACTTAGACAAATCAGACAAAATCGTAAAAATGTGGATGAGCGCCAAACATCCAAAATGAGGTCCTTGTGATATATCAGATAGCTGATCTCAAAAAATCAGGGACCTTAGACCTCAAATAATCAATTATATCGTTATCAAATCCTAATGTTCGAAACTAGGCGGAATTTCATCCGGTCGTGCTTGGTGTTGATCAGCCGAAGATAGCTGCCGAAGAGAATTATAAACTATTTTTCTTCCAAACCCGAAGAAATCCAGCTCATCATAGACCTTAAATCATGACCAACTTTCTCGATCGGGTGTTCAGTTCCCAATCTTTCTTTGGATTTAAAAACTGGACGACCTGCAGCGTTTTCCAATATCCATTCCCGAGCAAATTCTCCACTGCGAATTTCGCCCAACATCTTTTTCATTTCTTGGCGAGTCTGTTCAGTTATAATTCTTGGGCCTCGCGTTAAGTCACCGTATTCAGCCGTATTACTAACGGAATACCTCATGCGGCCTATTCCGCCTTCATAAATCAAATCGACTATGAGCTTGAGTTCGTGTAAGCATTCAAAATAAGCTATTTCAGGTTGATAACCAGCTTCCACCAATGTTTCAAAGCCAGCCTGAATCAGCGCGGTAACTCCTCCACAAAGAACTGCCTGCTCCCCAAAAAGGTCGGTTTCAGTCTCTTCTGCGAAAGTAGTTTCAATAAGACCTGCCCTGGTGGCGCCAAGGGCTCGGGCATAAGCCATACCAGTTTCCCTGCACTTGCCACTGGGATTTTGATGGACTGCCAGCAAAGCCGGCACACCGAATCCTGTTTTATACATCCTACGAACCAGATGTCCTGGACCTTTAGGCGCAATCATGAAAACATCAATGTCTTGTGGAGGCGTAATCTGGCCAAAATGGATGTTAAAACCGTGGGCAAAAGCCAAACTTGTCCCCTTGCCAAGATTTGGGGCGATTTTGTCACGATAAAGGCTTGCCTGGATTTCATCTGGAACCAGGATCATGATTATGTCCGCGTTTCGGGTTGCGGAATCAACTTCCATCACCTCAAGGCCATCCTGGCCGACTTTGGACCACCTGAGACTGGATTTGTCCAAACCAACGATTACTTTTACTCCTGAATCCGATAAATTAAGGGCATGAGCATGTCCCTGACTTCCGTAGCCTATTACGGAAACTGTTTTGCCCTGCAAGTAGGTCAAATCTGCGTCGTGATCATAAAATATCTTTGCCAACTTTGTTCTCCAAAACTGATTTTATTCTAAAACAACTTAATCTATCTACCTTAACAAAAACATTACCTATCTTCAATACTCTGGGTCAACTTATGATCACGCGGATAATTTTACCGGTAAAAGTCTTTTTATTTGCCGCGTTCATTGAATATGTGGCTTGGAGGTTCTATCAAGACCGTCGTGTCCGGTGGGACTGAAGACGTTAGCCAAACATTACCGCCGATAACCGACCGGGCTCCAATCACCGTCTCCCCGCCCAGAATGGTAGCCTGAGCGTATATCGTAACGTCGTCTTCAATTGTAGGATGGCGTTTTTGACCTCTCAATGTGTTTCCTCCCTCTGACTCGCGAGGTACCGAAAGGGCTCCTAATGTAACTCCCTGATATATACGGACACGGTCCCCAATGTTGGTGGTCTCCCCTATGACCACACCGGTTCCATGATCGATGAAGAATTCTTTGCCAATCGTAGCTCCCGGATTGATGTCGATTCCTGTTATGGAATGAGCGTGCTCCGTCATAATTCTTGGCATGAGAGGGATATTTCTCAGAAACAGCTCGTGAGCCACCCTGTAAACGAAAATGGCGTACAAGCCCGGATATGAAAAAACTATTTCGTCAAGACTCTTGGCGGCAGGGTCTCCGTCATAATGGGCTTTAACGTCAAGACCCAAAACATGTCGAAGTGTCGGCAGTTTTTCCATAAAAATAATCGCTTCATCCCGCCCTTTCTGAACACATTTCACGCATAGGCTGTCAGTCCTGCGGCACTCATGCCTTATGCTTCTTGATAGTTGTGCGGAAAGCGCCTCAAACAGGTTCATCAATTCGTTACCCAAATGGTACTCAAGTGTAGATGGACTAAGTTCCTGTTTACCGAAAAAACCTGGAAAAAGTACATCCTGGAGCATACCGAGAATTCGGATTATTTCGTCTTTGGAAGGAATTAAAGCAGCGCCAACGTGATCGACAGTTCTATCATCTTCACAGGAACCAACCATTTCAGAAATGACATCACGTATCCTGGCCTCTTGCGATGGAAGCCATTGATCTTCCTGAAACTCGCAAACTTTTTCCAATTCTTTTGTTTGATTAACATCAAAGCGTTCCATGTCAGGAAACCTTTCTGATTTTGAATAAACAGTTAATGATCTTTGGTCATTGCGGACATTCAGTCGATCAACTTTTTTAGAGGCCTTTTGCCTGTAGCTGTACAATGGGGGTGATATGGCCTCTGATCGACATACAGGGCACCTACTCGGAGATGTCACTCTGGTTCTTTTGCTGAAACTAAAACCACATTCAAGACAACGCGCCGGTTCACAAATTATCCCACCCGACATTCGTAAAGACTTTTCTATATGTGGCAGGTGCTCATAGACTTCCTTTTCCGAAACACCTAAAGCCTGGGATAACCCTCTTGCCGTTACTGGTGTTTCCTTTAGTAATTCCAGCATCCTGCGTCTTGTGGTCAACGTGTTTTTCCTCTTGGGGACATATTGGCCGTTTAAACTTGACAAGCGTACTTGATTTCATAGAGGATAACCTTTCCGATAAGCTTACGGCAATTTTTTTCCTGTGTTCTTATCACAAGGAGGGAGGCGACAATGGCCCAGAGGTCTCTAAATAAGGTGCTTCTTCTGGGAAATGTGGGGAAGGATCCTGAAGTGCGGTACACCGCGTCGGGAAAAGCCGTCGCCACTTTTTCTCTTGCGACTTCGCAAAGGTGGAAGGACCAAGATGGAAACGATCAAGAAAAAACAGAGTGGCATAGGATAGTAGCTTGGGGACGTCTTGGTGAAATCTGCGGAGAGTTTCTGAGCAAGGGTAAACAGGTATTTCTTGAAGGTCGAATACAGAGCCGGGAATGGGAAGATCAAGATGGAAACAAGCGAGTTACAGTAGAAATAGTCGCCAATGACATGATTCTTCTGGGTAGCGCTGGAAATCCATCCAGAGGTCAGGATGAAGGATTCAGCAAGAATGTCACTTCAGGTGGACCATCTAAGGCTCCCGGTAAACCTAGATCTGAAAGTAGGGGGTCGTCGTCCCCACCTTTGCCTCCGGATGATGAAATTCCATTCTAGAAATGGATTATTGTTATTTCACTTGACGCGAGTGCTCTGAACGTTAGGGGTGTTCATGTCAGATCGGTCAGTAAGAAACAAGCTATTCCGATTCGTAAACCTGGTTCAGTGCCTGGTTTTGATTCTGTGGGCGACCTGCGTTTGCGCCTTTAACGAGGTTCCCTTCTTCTCGAAGGCAGTAAATTCAGGGGATTTGCCCCCTGTTGAAAAAAGACTGCCTCCGGTTCCAGTTGTTGTTAAAACAATTGATCGCACAGGTAGTTATGGCGGGATGTGGCGAAGGGCATACACAGGGATGTCTGATCTAGTTGGTGTCCGAAGGATACTTTACGAGCCATTGGTGCGTTGGAATTCGAAGTTCGAAGTTGAACCGAATTTGGCCGAATCATGGGAAATTGACGACGAAGGCCGCGTGTACACTTTTCATCTTGTCAAAGGGGTAAGATGGTCTGACGGAGAGCCGTTTACAGCAGATGACATAATGTTTTATTTCGATGACATCCTGCTGAATAAGGAACTCACGGTTGCAATGCCCAACTGGATTTCTCCTGATGGAGCGCCACCCAAAGTTAAAAAAATAGATGACTACTCATTCAGAATTGAGTTTGCAAGGCCCTATAGCATATTTATAAAACAACTGGCGTGTCCCCATGGGATGGAACTAGTAACCAAGCCAAAACATTATTTGAAGAATTTTCACAAGAAATACTCGGACCCCGAAAAGCTAGAACAGTTGATCAAGGAACGAAAGGTAACCTCATGGGTTAAGCTGTTTCATGATGTTTCAAATCTCAGGCACGCAATGTTTATCAGTACTAAATTTCCTTCTTTGTGCGCATGGATTACCAAAACACCGGCGCCATCAAAAAGATTTTTGCTCAGCCGCAATCCCTATTACTGGAAGGTGGATCCAGAGGGTAACCAACTGCCTTATATAGACTCAATCGTTAATGAACTTGTAGCCGAGCCTAAGACAATAGTCCTTAAAGCAATTGCCGGGGAAATTGATATGCAGGGACGACACCTCGGCAGCATGCAAAACACGGTCCTCTTGTTGGCGAGTTCTGCCAATGGAAGTTTCAGGCTTGTTCCCAAAACCCTTTCCGCCTCAGTAGGAATCCTGCTGGCCCCAAACATCAATCATAATGACCCATTGATGAGGGAGGTTCTTTCTGACAGGCGTTTCAGGATAGCTATTTCCCATGCGGTGAACAGATCCGAGATCAACAAGATAGTTTGCAGGGGTAAGGGAGTCGCGAGACAGGCCGCTCCTCTAAAAGAGTCCGGGTTCTACAGCGCCTCTTATGAAAGCGTTTATACGGAGTTTGACCCTACAAAGGCTAAATCTCTGCTAGACGAGATGGGCCTGAAAATGAACAGTGACGGCAAGAGGATCTTGACTGATGGGAGAACTCTCCAGATTGCGCTGGACGTCGTTACCTCAATGCCGGGCTGGGTAGACAGTGCGGAAATTATAGCCTCAAATCTCAAAGCGGTTGGAATTGACACTGAGGTTAAGTCCGAAACAATGGAGTTGTTCAGGCAGAGAACGCAGAGCGCTTCCCATGACATAGCCTTGTGGCCCGGCGACGGGGGGCTAGAATGTCTTCTCGATCCCCGATGGTACTTCCCGTTCAGTTCTGAGAGCCTGAATGCGCCTCTTTATGGCCAGTGGTTCCAGAGCGGTGGAACCAGAGGCGAAAAGCCGCCCTCTGAGATCAAAGAACTCATGGACACATATGATGAAATCCTGAGATCTGTTTCACCAGAGCGCCAAAAGGAACTGTTCGCTAAAATAATAGCCGCAAATGAAAAAAATCTTTGGGTAATAGGACTTGTTCAGGACCCTCCTGACTACTATGTGGTCTCCAAAAAAATGTTCAATTTACCTCAGAGAGATTTGCAAAGCTGGATTTACCCGAATCCTGGTCCAATAAACCCCGAACAGTTTTCGTTTGAACCTAAAAAGTCGGGAGCCAAATAAAATGGCCGACAAAAAAACTTCTGAGTCTTATAATTGCTGGTCAACCCTGTTTTCTATTCATGAGTTTGCGTAAAGGAATCGTATTATGTTCGCATACATAATTCGCCGCATACTGATCATGATCCCGACCCTGATAGCAATATCCATGATTTCTTTCATCATCATTCAATTGCCGCCGGGCGATTTTCTAACCACCTACGTTTCCCAATTGAGCGCTAGTGGTGAAACGGTCGACCAGGCGGAACTGGAGTCACTAAAAAAACGGTTTGGGCTGGATGAACCCATTTACATGCAATATTTACAATGGGTGTGGAACTTTATTCATGGGGATTTTGGCCATTCATTCGAATGGAACAAACCTGTCTCGGAATTGATCGGCGAACGACTACAATTGACCATTATAATTTCCGTGTGCACTCTTCTCTTTACGTGGGCGGTAGCCGTTCCCATAGGTGTTTATTCAGCGGTCCGGCAATATTCATGGCTTGATTATGTGTTGACGGTTTTCGGTTTTATCGGACTGGCTACCCCGAATTTCCTGTTGGCCCTAATTCTTTTGTGGGTGTCGTACGCATACCTGGGGCTGAGTATTGGGGGGTTGTTCTCCCCGGACTATGCCGACGCTCCCTGGAGTTTTGCCAAGGTCCTGGATCTGTTCAAGCATCTGTGGATTCCAGTGGTCATAGTAGGGCTTGGCCACACAGCCAAATTTATCAGAATTATTCGCGGCAATCTGTTGGACGAACTGCGCAAACCTTATGTGGTAACCGCCAGAGCAAAGGGGCTATCCGAGACACGCCTTATTTTAAAATACCCAGTGCGAGTAGCGATAAACCCTCTCGTAAGCACAATTGGCTGGACACTGCCCGAATTGATTTCCGGGATCGCAATTACGGCCGTAGTGCTGAATTTGCCCACTACCGGCCCACTTCTTTTGAGCGCATTGATGAGTCAGGACATGCAACTTGCGGGTACTTTCATCATGCTATTGAGTTGCCTCACGGTCGTTGGGACTTTGTTGTCTGATATCCTTCTGGCTTGGGTTGATCCACGGATCCGTTTTGGAGCTCGAGAGGGCTTATGACAGAAGATCTGGTAAGTAAAAAACAACTGAAATATTTGAACGCCTCCACAAGGAAGCTCATCTGGTGGAAATACAGAAAGCATACGCTCGCTATGATAGGTTTGGTGTCTATAGCGGGCATGTACTTTACGGCGGTGTTCTGCGAGTTTCTAGCGCCATACAGCAAGGACACGAGACACCTGGAGGCCATCTTCGCTCCAATCACAAAAATTCATTTTTTTGATGAAAAGGGAAGCTTAAGCTGGCCATTTGTAAGGCAATCATCTCTGGAACTTGACATGGAAAACCATCGAGCCACGGTAGTGGAAGTTCCAGGAACGCATTTCCCAATAAAATTTTTTGTCAAGGGAGACTCCTATCTATTTTGGGGCATGTGGGAATGGAATCGTCATCTTTTTGGAGTCGAACAACCGGGAACACTTTTTCTTTTTGGCGCAGACAGGATGGGCCGGGATGTTTTTTCTAGATGTTTGTACGGGACGCGGATATCTCTATCTATCGGAATGATAGGAGTTTTACTCAGTCTCTTGCTTGGAGTCACACTCGGAGGAATTTCAGGGTATTTTGGTGGTTGGCCTGATGGTATCATCCAGAGAATCATAGAGGTCATCAGATGCTTCCCCAGTATTCCTCTCTGGATGGGGCTTTCCGCCGCAATGCCCCCTCACTGGCCTGCAATGAAGGTCTATTTTGCAATCACCCTTATATTGTCACTTGTAGGTTGGACGGATTTGGCTAGGATGGTTCGGGGAAAACTCATGTCTTTGAGAGAAGAGGAGTTTGTTCTTGCTGCAAAATTTGTAGGAGCCTCTGATTTAAGAATAATTTTCAAGCATTTGCTTCCATCATTTACAAGTCACATCATTGTATCCGTCACACTTGCCATTCCCGGGATGATTCTGGCTGAAACAGCGCTGTCGTTTCTGGGGATTGGCCTTCGTCCACCGATCACCAGTCTTGGAGTGCTTTTAAAGGAAGCCCAGAACGTGACAACGGTGGCGCTTTATCCATGGCTGCTGATCCCGGTTTTTTTCGTCATTCTTATCGTATTGTCCTTTAATTTTGTTGGTGATGGCCTCCGTGACGCCGTCGATCCATACTCGAGGTAATAAACGATGGACCCAATCCTGGAAGTTGACAACCTGAAAGTCCATTTTATCCTCGATGAAGGTGTCGCCAGAGCGGTGGACGGTGTAAGTTTTTCGGTCAAGCCGGGGGAAACGCTTGGTATCGTGGGCGAGTCAGGGAGTGGAAAAAGCGTCATAGGCCAGTCAATACTGAGAATTGTGCCATCCCCCGGCCGCATAGTAAATGGAAGTATATGGCTTCGCAGCGAGAACAAGGAAAGTGGATCGGATCGGCTGGACCTGGTTACTCTAAAACCAAAGAGCGCCGCGGCTCGGAGTATCCGGGGAAAAGACATCTCGATGATTTTTCAGGAGCCTATGAATTCGTTCAGTCCCGTGCATACAATTGGTTCACAGATAATTGAAGCCCTTACCCTGCATTCGGACGCTTCGGCCGCTGAGGCAAGGAACAGGGCGGTAGAGATGCTCAAGAGGGTTGGAATTCCGCAACCGGAGAAAAGGATAACCGCATATCCTCACCAATTATCCGGAGGGATGCGGCAAAGAGCCATGATTGCTATGGCGCTTATATGCAACCCCCGTATTTTGATAGCAGATGAACCCACCACTGCTCTGGACGTTACCATCCAGGCCCAGATTCTGGCTCTGCTTAAAGACTTGCAGGACGAGTTTGGTATGGCGATTCTGTTCATTTCTCATAACCTCGGTGTAATATCAGACATAAGTGACGATGTCCTGGTCATATATTTTGGTAGAGTCATGGAACAGGCCCCAGTTGACGTCATATTTAGAAATCCCCTACATCCTTATACGCAGGCTCTTCTTAGATCAGTTCCGGGTATAGACACTCCAGTGAGAACAGAACTGGCCACCATTGAAGGCACGCTGCCGGACCCACTAACACACATTGTCGGGTGTCCTTTCTACGGTAGGTGCATGGAGTGTGGAGGCGCTACGATATGCCGCGATACCCCTTATGAGCTTACCAAAATTGATGGTAGACATTTTGTAGCTTGCCCCCGCATGTGCGTCGGTATATGAGGTAATCTCTTGAGCAAACTCGGCCCTCTACTTGAAGTTAAAGACATCAAAAAACATTTTCCAATTCACAAAGGTGTGTTCCGAAAAGTTGTGGGACATGTCAAAGCTGTAGACGGCATAAGTTTTACGATTGAACCGGGCGAGACAGTTGGACTGGTGGGTGAATCGGGTTGTGGAAAAACCACTGTGGGCAGGATGATAATGGGGGCATACCGGCCGACAGGAGGAGAGATATGGTTCCGACCGCAGGATGATGGTGAGAGAATAAACCTTGCCGCATTGAGCTCATCTGAAATGAAGCCATACCGCCGTTACGCCCAAATGGTTTTTCAGGATCCATTTGCGTCTCTGGATCCGAGGATGACAGTTCGCGAAATCCTTGCTGAACCTCTTGTTGTAAATAAATTGGCCAGAGGCGCTGAGCTTGAAGGGCGAGTCAGAGAACTGATCGAAATGGTTGGTCTGAAGGTCCAGCATCTGAACAGATATCCTCACGCATTTTCTGGAGGCCAGAGGCAAAGGATCAGCGTGGCGAGAGCTATGGCTTTGTTCCCCAGGTTGCTTGTCGCGGATGAACCTACGTCTGCTTTGGATGTTTCCGTACAGGCGCAGATAATTAATCTCGCTCTGGAGATCCAGCAACGGCTGGGGATAGCCTATCTTTTCATATCTCATGATCTTGGATTGATAAGGCATTTCAGCAAAAAAATAGTACTGATGTATGTGGGACGTGTCGTGGAATACGCACCCGCCGATAATCTATTTGGGCGGCCAATGCATCCCTACACTGAAGCTCTCATGTCAAACGTTCCAAGCACTAAGCCTGAATTGATGGGTAGGAAAATAATACTGAAAGGTGATCCCGCTGATCCGATCAATCCACCTCCCGGATGCGCATTTCACCCAAGGTGCCTGTATGCGGAAAAGCAATGTTCCGAAGACTCTCCCCCACTCAGAGAAATTGGCCCTGATCATTTTGTGGCTTGTCACTTTGCCGGTTCTCTTAATCTGCGGGGTTGCGATGCCTTGGGTTGTGTGATCTAATAATAACAAATAACAAAGATGAGATTCAGAAATTGTCATCGGTTTTATGAAGTAACTGGGTATCCCAATTTCGAGTTTACCAGGACTCTAATCACAAAATGACTCATCATATTAAACGTATATTAGTTTACACACATAATTCCATAGGGGTTGGGCACGCATTCAGGACATCAGCGGTTATAACCGGGATCAAGAAATGGCGGCCTGATATAGATTTTCTGGTTATTTCCGGCACATCGGTTCCACAGGTTTTTTTCAGGGAAGGCATCGAAGTAATAAAGCTTCCCTCAGTAAAACTCGATATAGACCGGTTGGACAATCAACTAACATCCAGATATCTGTGTGGATTTGAACTGGAAAGGATTTTTGACTTTCGTCAACGTCTAATCCTCGCCAGTTTTGATTTTCTGCAGCCTGACGCATTGATAATAGAACACAACATGACGGGCCAGATGAGCGAACTTATCCCCCTGCTGATGAAAAAATGGATGAGGAAAGGCGGTCCTGTGGATTTTGCGTTAGCCCACATCTGCAGAGGTATAATGAAATGGGTTCCTCTACTTGAGATTCCATATCAAAATCCCAGACACAGATCTGAATCAATAAACATAGGATCACTCTACGATTTTATGTATGTTCTTGAAGAAAGAAATGTAATTGATATCAACAAGGAATTTCTTGGAAATGACCCTGAGCTGGAAAAGAAAATACATTATCTCGGGAAAATAACCAACAAAACCCTCGATGAGCTGCCAGGCAGGGCTCAGGCGCTTGACAGATTCGGACTACCGGACAAACCTTTAATAGTAGTGTCTTTGGGGCGAAGCGGTCGGGTCAAGGATCTTTCCGTTCGAATACTGGAATTCATCGATAGACATAACCTGAAATCCATTTACCAGGTAGTGATTGTACTGGATACCTACCTTGACCCGGCAGCCGGGGAAACTCTGCGAACACATCCATCATCGGTAGGTGTACGGTTCCTAAGTTTCACCATGGACCTTATTGATCTTTTTAATCATGCCGATCTGGTGATTTCGAGGGCTGGTTACAATACGGTTAACGAGATCATTCTAACAGGCGTGAAGGCGGTAGTAATTCCCGAGAGCCATGGTTCCGGTGAACAGGAACAACGTGCAATGAGCGTTGAAGCCGGTAATGTAATGGTGTTGAACGAGGATGATGCGCTTGAAAAGGACTTCGGAAGCTCCATTGTAGACTTCTTGCAAAATGGATCAAGATCGATGCCTAAGCCCCTCGACAAATATACAATAGGTCGCACAATAATCGAAGATCTGGAAAAATGGCAACCGGGTAATCGGGAGTGCGTTTAAGATAAAAGACAGTTGGTCTGAAGTCTTTAAGGGTAAATCCCGCGGATCAGAATTGCGTCTGATATCCTCTGAATAGCGAGAATCTGCGCCGCTTCCCTGCTTGAAACCCCGTATCGTTGAACGGTTTCCGTTACACTCTCAAATGCTCTTGCCATTAGGTACTGAAGTTTTCTGTTAATTTCATCAACAGGCCAGAAGAATGACTGGAGATCCTGCACCCATTCGAGATAACTGACAGTAACCCCTCCTGCGTTGCACAGGATGTCGGGAATAATAAAAGTTCCCTTTTCCTTCAGAATGTCATCGGCTTCCGGGGTTGTCGGTCCATTGGCGCCCTCGGCCAGAATCTTTGCCTTTACTCTGTCGGCGTTCAACGATGTAATTTGATTTTCAACAGCGGCTGCTATCAAAACGTCACAATCCAAAGTCAGCAGATCCTCATTCGAGATTGAATCAACGCCTTCAAAGTTGCTTACACACCCACCATGCTCAAGATGCCGTGTGACTTTGAACGGGTCGATACCCTCTGAGCTATACAAACCCCCTGTGGAACAACTTGCGGCTATCACCTTCATCCCCGGTTCATGA
>DYRE01000321.1 GCA_020718965.1 Desulfomonile tiedjei | reverse complement strand
GTCTCGCCCCCTCTGGTCCATTTGACGCTATAGCTTTCGCCTACCCGGAACTCGAACCGGACCTGCGCAATACTTTCAAAAGATACACTAATAATGAAATTTCATTAATGCAAGCGTGTGATAATATCCGGAATCTTTTGCCTGCTCCACTTTCAGAAGGACAAATGGATGGATTCCTGGATCGATCATTTACAATCTACAGCGGTGTCTCTGATCTTATCGAATGGGCGTCAGGTCAGCAAATACTTTTCATGATAAACACCACCGGCATGATGGGTTTTTTTGAAAGAGCTTTGATCAAGGGACATTTGCCTGATGTTCCCATAATAGCGGCAAACCCGCTGATAAGTTATTCTGCTGTACCGGGTGATCCGCGTTACCGGTTTAAGGTTCTTGAAATTGAAGATAAGCCCAGGAACACCATTGAGGCGATGCAAAATTTCGGTATCCCTCCCGGTAAAGCATTGGTAATAGGGGATAGCGGCGGAGATGGCCCTCATTTCGAGTGGGGCGCCAAAACAGGAGCCCTACTGATTGGATCAATGACCAAGGTTTCGTTGACAAGGTATTGTGAGCTGAGACGGATACAAATCAACAAACTGTTCGGAAAAACATATCTTCCGGAACAGGAACGAAATTATGAAGAAGAATACAAATTCAATTTCATGGATTTGGTTCCTGTCATAGAAGATTTTCTGGGTTGTTAAAATTTTTGACATTTTTCTACTCAAGACGCCGGCAGGCATAATCAGGTTTGTATGGAAATTCCCCTACTGAAAGATATCGTAGTTATCTGCGGGCTGGCCATATTAGTTGTCTTTATCTGCCAACGAATGAAGGTCTCAAATATCGTGGGATTCCTGCTGACAGGAGTCTTGGCTGGACCTCACTGCCTGGGCCTCATTGAACAAGTTTCCCAAGTCGAGCATCTGGCTGAAATAGGGGTTGTCTGTCTTCTGTTTACAATAGGGCTCGAATTCTCTCTCAAGAACCTGATCAGGATAAAGTCTCTTGTTGTCATCGGTGGAACGATTCAGGTTGGGCTGACGATTGCTGCGGGGGGGTTGCTTGGTTATGGCATGGGAATGCCCGTAAACGCATCAATTTTCTTTGGCTTTATGCTGTCCCTCAGTAGTACCGCCATAGTCCTGAAGATCCTGCAACAAAGGGCGGAAACAGAAAGCCCACATGGAACGCTAAGTCTTGCTATTCTGATATTTCAGGACGTTATTGTAGTAGTGATGATACTCGTTGCTCCGATTTTAGCCGGAAAGACTTCGTCGATCGGCTTGGCCGTATTGGATCTGGCGGTTAAAACGGTGTCTATTTTGTTGGTTGTTTTTATTGCAGCCAAATGGGTGGCCCCCAAATTTCTTTATCAACTGGCTCGTCTCAGAAACCAGCAACTGTTTCTACTCGGAATTGTGCTGGTAGTCCTTGGAGCAACCTGGTTAACATCAGCATTCGGCCTCTCGCTTGCGCTGGGCGCATTCATAGCTGGTCTTATCGTCTCAGAATCAGAATTCAGCGAACGCGCCCTTGGTAATGTTTTACCGTTCCGGGATCTTTTCACGAGCTTCTTTTTCGTTTCTATCGGCATGCTCTTGAACATATCCTATGTCTTACATAACGCCTACATGGTTTTTGGCGCCGCATCGATAGTGATACTGGTGAAATTCATTACAGCGGGCATGGCTGCCGTAAGCCTTGGGCTTCCAGTAAGAACAACAGTGCTTACAGGAATAGCGCTGTGCCAGGTTGGAGAATTTGCCTTTGTATTATCTGAAACAGGGTCGGTTCTTGGTTTGATAGAAAAAGACAGCTATCAGCTCTTCCTGGGGCTATCGGTAATCACTATGGTGGCAACACCTTTCCTGATAGCCTCAGGAGAGCGTCTGGCTTCTCTCGCCCTGTCCCTGCCTTTACCTAAATTTATAAGGAATGGCTTTTTCAGGAGCGGCTCGATAGAGAGTTCCCCAAAACAGAAGAACCACCTGATCATAGTAGGATTTGGAGTCGGAGGGAAAAATCTGTCCCAGGTAGCCTCCGCGGCGAAAATCCCGCAAACAATTATTGAACTCAATCCCGATACGGTCCGAAAAGAACAACTGGATGGCATGCCTATCAACTACGGAGACGCTACTACGGCGCCGGTGTTAGAACATGCTGGAGCCAAACTGGCTCGCGCTCTTGTCATTATGATCTCGGATCCATCGGCCAATCGCAGGATTATCGAAACAGCCAGGAGAATCAACCCGGCCCTATATATAATGGTCCGAACACGATTTATTTCAGACATTGACTACCTCTATTCCCTTGGAGCCAATGAAGTTGTTACAGAGGAATATGAAGCTTCCATTGAAATTCTGGCGAGGGTCTTGAGGAAATATCTGATTCCTCAGACTGACATTGAGAAGTTTGTGGCACAGGTAAGATCAAATCATTACCAGGGTTTTAGAAGGACTGTTTACGAATCCCCAACGGTCTCCGACCTGGGTTCTGAATTGTCAGAGACCGAGATTTCTTCGATTCGAATAGATCCAGGGTTTACGGCTGCAGGGAAATCAATTAGAGAACTTGACATCAGAAAAAAATTGGGTGTCACGGTCTTGGCTATCAGAAGAGGAAGTAATTTGATCGCCAACCCATCGCCGGATGAACTCATTCACGAAGACGACGTGCTCGTCTTACTGGGTGACGCTACGAAACTAGCTTGCCTTGGGGATGTATTCGCATGTAATATTCCCTGAACTGGCCACGCAATGGTTAGGTTAATTGGTTGAGCGACTTGGTGTACAGATTCCGTTCAGTCTCTCAAAAGCTAACGCACTGATTCTTCCCCAAGCCAGAAATCCTACCAATCGCAATCTTCGTTCAAACTTGACAAACGGTTGTTGGG
>DYRE01000320.1 GCA_020718965.1 Desulfomonile tiedjei | reverse complement strand
TTCCTGATCAGAGATCAATGACAATCCTGGAATCCGCTTGTTTTTGCCGCCTGCGGTTTCTTTGAGTTTGGCCTTAAGTTGTTGGGTCAAAAGATCAAGACGCGAGCGAATCTCAGCGATGCCGGTTATACCCTCTATTGCCTGCCGACGCTGAATCCGGTCTCCCATGATGATCGCTTCTTCGAAACTTTCCAGCGCTTCGGGCAGAAACTTGCGAGACAAATATGCCCGAGCTTCTATCAAAAAATTTCTCGCTTCGGGTTCATCTAGGGATTCCGGGTCAAAGGCTTTACTATAGTATTCCACGGCGGAAGCTATGTCACCCTGATCCAGGAACTCGCGACCTCTTGCGACAAAAGAAAGCTCATCTGTAATGGTATTGCTGTGCATTTTTTGAAACCCGTCAGTAGTTATTTTTGCTAAGTAGATCCCCATGGGTTGAATGAAAGAAGCTCCCTCCGCGGTCAGGAAACAACTATGCTGGAACGATCATGCCCGCTGGGCCAGGAAAGCGCACCGTGTCATTCAAAAATTTAGATTCCCGTCTGATCTGCGTGTTCCCGGGTTTAAGAAAGCAGGAACGCAAAATGTAAATGCCTAGACAGAAAATATAAATTAAACGATATATTGGAACCGTTTAATAATGCGATGCATAACATAATGATTGTAACTTTTCAACTAAATTTGTCATGCATCCTAAAATTATCTTGTGTTACTTGTTGTATTACCTGCGTTGCGGCTCGTATTCTGAATACTTGTTGAAGCGTTTCGTCTAAGATGATAGGAGTTCTAAAAGAAAAAACATGTGATGAAGTTTATATCCTAATTCTAGTCAACTTCAGGAATGTAAATCCGTAACTGGTTTTAGGGAAATGGAATGCGGGCCAAATAAGTGTCAGTGAACATCAGAGAGTGGATGCGATATCTTCCCGTTCTGTCAATAGTTCTAGTGGCTGGAACTCTATTAACCATCGTAATCATTTTCACTTTCAGGAACATAAACGCGCAGAGTCAAAGGATGGAAGAGTTCACTCTCAGGCAGGGTGTTTCTGTAATCCGAACCCTGGAAGCTGGAACGAGAACCGGTTTCATGGAAGGCGATTGGGGAATCGAATATTTACAAATGATTATCGAACAAGCCGCCAAAGACCCCGATGTCGAATGGGTAGGACTTATCAACAGTGACGGAATGATAGTCGCCCACAGCGAACCAGCCAAAATAGGCCTGCGATTACTCATGGGGAAGGAACTCCAAACGGTTAAAACCGTCATAAGGACTGGGGAGCCCTTGTCTTTCAAGAGGGAACTACCTGACGGCAGGACAATTTTTGAAATCTGGAAACCTTTTACTCCTTTTCCCGACCAACTGGCCGAAAGTGAAATCGCAGCGAAACACACTCGTATTGGCCGAGAGCTATTAGATCTGTTTGACCGGGAACAGAAGCAGGTTTTATTCTTGGGCTTGAAAATGGACAGGTTCAAGGAAATTCGCCGCCAGGAAATAGTGTTCGCTGTCTTCATGGGCGCGGTATTATTCATAGTGGGGTCGGCAAGTGTTTATTTTGTTTTTGTTGTCCAGAATGCCTATCTGGTAAGACGAACTCTCGATGAGATGAGAACTTACACCAGAAATGTGCTGGAAAGCATGGCTAACGGATTGATTACGGTGGACAAGTCTCTTAGAATAGCGACTTACAACCCCAACGCATTGGAAATCCTCAGGAAAACAAAAGATGAACTTGATGGTAAACTGGTGTCGCAAATCTTGCCGCTAGAGGATGAAATAAAAAAGGTTCTATCGGACTCCGATTCTATTCTGGAAAAAGAAGTCAAAATTAATGGAGACGCTAAAAGCAAGAGTTTTCTTGCTCTGACAGTTTCGCCTCTGAAAGACCAGGAGTCTTCCAGGCCTAAAGGCGCAGTGATAATCCTGCGCGACATGACCATAATCCGTGAACTCGAACAAAAAGTTATTACCAGTGAGAAATTTGCGGCTCTCGGGCGGTTGTCCGCAGGAGTAGCCCATGAGATTCGTAATCCCCTAAATTCTATAAGAGGTTTCATACAGTATTTTCAGAAGAAATTGTCTCTGGAACCGGAAGATTATCGTTACACTGATTTAATGCTAACGGAAGTGGACAGGCTCAATCGGGTCATCTCCAAATTGCTAGCCTATTCTAAACCCCGCGAGCCAAGGTTAACAATACGTTCGGCCGAAGAGATTGTTGATCACTGTGTTCGAGTTGTTGAGCGGGAAGCCAGGGAATCTGGTGTAGAGATCATTGTAGAGCCTTCGGACCCTGAGCTTCCCTTGGTTATGGTGGACTCGGACCAGATGACTCAGGTGTTTCTCAACATTTTGATAAACGCCATTGAAGCTACTCCTTCAGGTGGAAAAGTTATGATAGCCTTGTCAGCGACTGATGCAGGCAGGTTGCAGGTTGTGACTTCAGATAAAGGGCAGGGAATTCCTCGTGAAAATATTGACAAGCTTTTTGACCCATTCTTTTCGACAAAAAAGAAGGGAACAGGATTGGGGTTGGCAATTGTGAAAAGTATTATTGAAGGGCATGCAGGGGAGATAGATGTAGAATCCGACCCGGAGAGGGGTACCAGGTTCATTGTAACACTTAACCCTTACATTGAGCCCGAAGATACCTCGGACGGTGTGGAAGCAAACGACACTAGGAAAGCCGCATCGACATCTTGATGTGATCATCGTCTTGCATAGTCACTTGACAATTGCGCTCAACTCTAGGCCTCTTTAAAGCACTATCGGGTTAAATCCCTCAAGATGGAAAACAAAGTCTAAGACTCATTGAACTGACAAATCATGACAATTTCATGTTAAATTAAATATCTTAAGAATAGAGTCCGCAAATGGAATATTCATGACAGGTAGACAG